>JAASSV010000091.1 GCA_021767685.1 Caryophanales bacterium
TAAAAACGTCCTATAGATATGAGTCTAAAGGACGTTTTCTTTATATAATTGTAAGTTTGTTTACGTCAACTGATTCAAACGCATCTTTGGTAATTTTTAAAAAGTCTTGAACATGATCACTTTTGTCATGTGTTTGCCAATGGGCCTTGCTTTCCCAAATTTCGTAAAACATGAAAATACGTGGGTTTTCTCTATCTTGGTGTAACTCATAGAGTAAGCACCCATTCTCTTTTCGCGTTGGTATCAGTAATTTAAGTAAAGCGTCTTTGACAAAATGAATCTGATTCTCTTTAACCGTAAATTTAACAATCATGGGATATCGTTTATCCATATAATTACCTCTTTCTATAGGGTTATTAATTATAGTATATCACAATCTAACAAGAGATATAAGTTTAAGTGTACTTGAGAACATGTTATAATAAGGCTAAGAACTAAAATATGAAATTGAGGGGTAGTAATGAAAAAAATTAAAATAGGTGTTTTAGGGTATGGCTTTTCGGGGCGCATTTTTCAATGTCCCTTTATTGATGCACATGACGCGTTTGAGTTACATGCCGTAGTAGAAAGACATGGGAGTCAGGCCAAGAAAGATTATCCACAAATTCAGCTTTACAAGAGTTATGAAGAAATGCTTAACGATGATGAGATAGAACTTATTATTATCTCAACACCAGCACATCTTCATTATGAACATGCCTTGCAGGCATTAAAAGCTGATAAACATGTCTTAATTGAAAAGCCATTTGCCACAACTCAGAAAGAAGCAAAGCAATTAATTAAAAAAGCTAAGTCTATTAACAAAGTTGTCACAGTCTATCAAAATCGTCGTTTTGATGGAGATTATTTAACTATTAAAAAATTGCTTGCGGATGATATAGTTTTATATGAGTATGAAGCAACATGGGATAGAAGTGTTCTCAATATAGATTCCACAGATTGGCATGAACAAGGATATCCTGGCTCAGATTTATTATATGATTTAGGGACGCACTTTTTAGATCAAGCGTTGGATCTATTTGGCTATCCTGAATCCTTATATGGGATAACCAAATCATTACGTCCGAACAGTAAAATAACTGATTTCTTCTCAATGGAACTAGAGTATCCTGATAAAATGGTTAGGTTAAAATCATGTTTACATGCATCAAAAGAGGATGTGAGATATAAATTACATACTAATAAAGGAACCTTTTATTTCTATAAAATGGATGCGCAAGAAGATCAATTACTGGCTGGAATAAGACCACTAGATGATAACTATGGTGACACATCAACCTATGATTTCTTTGATTTAGAGGGGAATAAAACGACCCATAAAAAGTTACCAGGAAATTACTTGAAATATTTTGATCAATTAGCAGATGCGATTAGAAATAATGGAGAACTTCCTGTCAGCCATGAAGATGCACTAACAGTTATTACTTTTCTAGAACGTATCAGTAATAGTCAAAGTTAAGATAACATTTCTATAAAACATACACATATATAGTAATTGTTTTTCGCTTAAATAAAATCATAACTGCATGTTATGATTTTTTCTTTTAGGCAGTATCAAAACGTCATTATTTATGGTAAAATAGATGTAGTGTTTATTTTAAGAAGGAGGAATTTGTATGTGGTGGGACAGCCTATCAGATGTACAACAAATCGCGTTTTTTATTGCTAGTGTCGCAACTGTTCTAATGATATTAATGATTATCATGATGATCATTGGTATGGACGGAGGCGAAGGCTTTGATGGTGACATTGGAGATATGGATGTTGATTTTGATTTTGATGGTGATTTAGACGGTATTGATGGTTTTAATAGTGATTCAATATTTTCTATCAGTGGATTAAAAATTGTTACCATACGGGGCGCACTAGCCTTTATGAGTATTGGTGGCTGGATGACGTATGCACTAGCTGGTACATTAGACACATGGCTAGCTGTAGTTATCGGACTAATTTCTGGTGTTATTGCAGCATTTTTGCTAGCCTTAGCAATGCGAGCAATTTATCAACTAGAGTCTTCTGGAAACTTAGATTATCGAACAGCAATTGGTAAAACCGCTGTTGTGTATATAAGAGTGCCTAAAAATAGTAATGGTAAGGGAAAAGTTATGCTCAATCACCAAGGACGTTTAATTGAAGTTGATGCAATTACCCGAGGAGATACTGACATAACATCAAAACAGGAAGTAAAAGTTATTGGTTTAGTTAACGAAACAACCTTGGTTGTTGAAAATATTAAGGAGGAAAAATAAGTATGTTTCATTTATTAGCTGTTGGGGATTTTATCGGATTATTCGTGGCAATTATAGTTATTGCGATAATGATTATTGTCTTTGTTGTTTCTCGAATTCGAAAATGTCCAGCTGACAAAATTTTAGTAGTTTATGGTAAGGTTGGTAAGAATACCGATGGGTCGAATAAATCGGCAACGTGTATTCACGGGGGAGCAAAATTTGTTATTCCATTTATTCAGGCATATCAATATCTTGATTTAACCCCACTTTCAATAAGTGTCGATTTAACCAAAGCATTATCACGACAAAATATCCGTATCGATGTACCATCACGCTTCACCGTTGGTATCTCGACAGAACCAAGTGTCATGATGAATGCGGCTGAACGGTTACTTGGTCTTCATTTAGAAGAAATCCAAGAGTTATCAAAAGATATTATCTTTGGACAATTACGTTTAGTTATCGCGACAATGGATATTGAAGAGATCAATACCAATCGTGACAAGTTCTTAGAGGCTGTAACTGATAATGTTGAAACCGAATTAAAGAAAATTGGATTACGGTTGATAAACGTAAACGTTACTGATATTAATGATGAATCTGGATATATCGAAGCATTAGGTAAAGAAGCTGCTGCAAAAGCGATCAATGATGCGAAAAAGTCAGTTGCTGAGAAAAACCGTGATGGATCAATTGGGGAAGCAAACGCTCTTAGAGATCAACGGATCTCAGTGGCTACTGCTAACGCGAAAGCAATCGAAGGTGAAAATACGTCAAAAGCTGAGATCTCAAAATCTGACGCGACACGCCGTGAAATTGAAGCGGAATCACTTAGACGAGCAACACAAGCCGAAAAGATTTCTGCTGCAAAAGCATTAGAACAAGCCTATGCTGCAGAACGTGAGGCAGAAGAAGCACGTGCTAGTCGTGAAAAAGCATCACTTCAAGCAGATGTCATTGTTAAAACAGAGATTGAACGTGAGCGTAAAATTATTGAAGCAGAAGCAGATGCTGAACAAATTCGTCGTCGTGCAAAAGGGGAAGCAGATGGGCGCTATGCTCAAATGGAAGCTGAAGCACGCGGTACACTTGAAATTCTATCAAAACAAGCTGAAGGATTTAAAGAACTTGTTAATGCGGCTGGAAATAATGCCAATGCAGCAATTCAATATCTCATTGCTGAAAAACTAGAAACCTTAGTTGGTATTCAAGTTGAAGCAATTAAAAATCTTAAGTTTGATTCTGTTACAGTTTGGGATAATGGTAACAATGGTGATGGTAAAACATCAACAGCAAACTTTGCCTCTGGCTTATTAAAGTCAATTCCACCACTGAATGATTTATTCAAAATGACAGGTATGGAAATGCCAAGTTATTTAGGAAAAGATAAAGAGGAATTAGCTGAAGATATTAAAGAAACCTATGAAAAAGCAGTTGAAGCATCACCTGAAGAAACAGTAGAAGAAGAGTAAACCGATAGTATAAAACCAAAGATACAATCTAGGAACATATATCTAGATTGTATCTTTTTTATATTTTTCATAATCATTAATTGTAAAATACAGTGTTAATGTTGATGGATGTCAATAAAATGTGCTTATAATAAAGTATAGATATGTTAATAACGAACAATGTGAATTAGGAGATGAGTTGATGAACACGCAAGACAAAGCAAAAGGTGCTTTCATTGGTGCATTAATTGGTGAAGCACTAGGTGTTGGACCACACTGGTTTTATGACTTGGACGAATTACATAAGCATTATGGAACATGGATTGATGATTATACCGATCCATTACCAGGAAGATATCATGAGGATTTAAACGCAGGAGACTTATCCCAACAAGGGTGGATTATTAAAAAAATGGCTGAACTTTATGTCAATGAAGATGGCTATAGTGATCTTGCCTTTAAGAAAATGATGGATGATGATATCTTGCGACAATTAGATGGAACTCCTATGGGAGGTTATGGTGGCTACACATCTCAAACTATGCGAGACTTGTACCAAAAGCGGATTAAGGAAAATATGCCTTGGGGAAATGTTGCCAGTATCAGTGATACGACAGAATCGCTTGAACGGAACATTCCAAGTGGGATTTATTACTCAGATAATCTTAAAAAACTTAGTAAAGTGGTAAGTGAAAATTATTTTCTAATGCAACAAGATAATATAACAGGATCATTATCAGTTGCCTATAATATTGTACTTGCTATGCTCATCCAAGGAGAACCATTGGATGAAGAGTTAAGTGCGAAATTGATGAAAAAAGTGCATCACAAAGAACTACCATTTTATGCAGTAACATCAAAAAATCTTGGGACACCTCAAGTAGGGCGAAATACAAGATCTGATGAAGGATTATTTGCGTCCCCAGATGCCTTATTATCGCCAAGTTATATGGCTAGAGCTGCCAAAGATGAAGATATCACCATCGATCCCGCATGGAAAGTATCTCTAGTGTATGGTATGCCATGTGCGATTTATCATATGTTACCAGCAGTATATTACTTATCTGCCAAGTTTCATGATGATTTTGAAAATGGGGTATTACATGCCATTAATGGTGGTGGACAAAATCAAGTAAGAGCAATGTTAACAGGTGCCTTAATTGGTGCGCAAGTCGGACTGTCAGGGATACCAAAACGGTTTATCGAAGGATTAACTGAATCAGAGGAACTCCTTGATTTAGCAGAAAAGTTAACTGCGCATTTGTAATAAACTGATTAAGAACAGGAAATAATCCTGTTCTTTTACTCTATTTTATAAACCATATTAATTGTTA
>JAASSV010000092.1 GCA_021767685.1 Caryophanales bacterium
ATACTCTTTAAATGGGTATTTGTCTTAATGTTTGTGATCCATATTTCAATCATGTATCCATTATATCGTTATTCAAGTGATATCATGACCTTGTATAATTACTTATTGGTGACAAATACCAATGTCACGATTGATATATTACTAAGGACACTCGTCTTAGTCGTATTTTATATCGCACTCTATTCAAGTGTCTCAATTGGCCAAATGATGAACAACAAACGGAAAGAAGAATTGGTTAAACGACGTGGTATGGAACGCGACTTTAAAGCAGTCGTTGGTGATGTGTTTGATGTTATTAATGTGTTTAACTCACATACCATTAACCAAAACAGGGAAGATGTACACCGTGTTGCTGAGTTAGCGTCTCGTTTAGGACGCGTACTGGGATTAAGTAATAATGTGTGCAGTGAAATCTATGATTATTCAGTCATTCATATCGATCGACTGAAAGACTTAAATATTTTAGAGTATGAAGATAAAGAAAGTTTAACAGAAAAGGACTATACTAAGATTCGAGAAAAAACAATACTCGGAAGTGTAATTATCAAACGACTTCAATTAAATCAAAAAAGTGAAGATATTGTTCGTGCGCATTTTGAGAAAACAGCTGATCCAGCATTTACAGAAAAAATGAAACGCGTACAACGCTCTCAAGAAGGACAAATCATCTTGCTAGCTGAAGTCTATGATATCCTAAGACAAGACAGAAATTATAAAAATGAACTAAAACATAAACGCGCCATTGATTTGTTACAACTAGAGTTTAAAGAATATGTAGAACCATATATCTTAGATCGGTTTTTACGCTATCAAATGGATTTTGAAAAAGTTTATGATAATTATAAGTTTCAAGAGGAGTGAACAAAATGAATCGATTTTTTACATCTGAAAGTGTTACAGAAGGACATCCTGATAAGATATGTGATCAAATTAGTGATGCAATACTAGATGCCATCTTAGCAAAGGACAAAAATGCCCGTGTCGCAGTTGAAACTAGTGTCACAACTGGTCTTGTTCTTATTGCTGGTGAAATTACAACTACAACCTATATTGATATGCAAAAACTTGTCCGTCAAACAGTTAAAGATATAGGATATGACCGTGGTAAATATGGCTTTGATGCTGAAAACCTGGCTGTATTAGTTGCGATAGATGAACAATCACCTGATATCGCTCAAGGTGTTAATGAAGGCGAAGGAGACCATAAAGAACAAGGTGCTGGCGATCAAGGTATTATGTTTGGTTATGCCACAAATGAAACGGATAACTATATGCCAATTACAATTGATTTAGCTCATAAATTAGCTCGTCGTTTAAGCGAAGTTAGAAAAGATGGAACACTCAAATATTTACGCCCAGATGGTAAAACACAAGTAACCATAGAGTTTGATGAAACAGGAAAACCACTTCGTGTTGATGCGATTGTATTATCAACGCAACATAGTCGAACTGTCTCACAAGAAACTTTGAAAAAAGATCTGAAAGAGCATGTCATTGATTATGTTATTGATGCGTCATTGATTGATGAGAAGACAAAACTTTTCATTAATCCAACAGGAAAATTCGTTATCGGTGGGCCGCAAGGTGACGCCGGAGTAACAGGACGGAAAATAATTATTGATACCTATGGTGGGGTATCTCGTCACGGTGGTGGAGCCTTCAGTGGTAAAGACCCGTCTAAAGTTGACCGTAGTGCCGCATATGCAGCACGATATGTTGCTAAAAACATTGTTGCTGCAGGTCTGGCAGATAAATGTGAAATTCAATTATCATATGCCATAGGCGTTGCGAATCCAATGAGTATCTTTGTTGAAACTTTTGGGACAGAACATGTTAATGAAGATATCATAAGAAAAGCGATTGAAGATAACTTTGATTTATCACCTAAAGGTATCATTGATGGATTAGATTTAAAACGACCAATCTATAAACAAACAGCAGCATATGGACATTTTGGTCGTGATGACTTATCACTTCCATGGGAAAAACTAGATAAAGTTGATGTGTTAAAACGCTATTTATAAATAAGGAGGTAAGACTATGACAATTTGGGATTGGTTATTATTACTTGCTATTGTTATTATCATCGCTATTGTCATCTATATTATACGTAATCGATTATTACAACTTTGGCGTGATGTGACAGAACTTGAAGTTCAATTTTACCGACAAATTGAACATACACTGACAGTATATCTTACACATAAGCAATTTTTTGATGTGCCTGAAGCCACTGTCCCGTTAAAAATATTACAAAAATATCGTAAATATAAAATAAGGAAGTTATTCCTTAGACAACGACAAGATATTTATAGTGCGTTAAGAAATTTATACGGGATTATTGAGTCTGAAGACAGCAGTGATTTGAAACCACTAAAAAATGCCTTCCGATCATTACAAAAGACACGCCGTATGTATAATTCAAAAGTCTTACTATATAATCAAACTATAAATGTATTTCCAACGCGTTATTTAGCAATTAAACTTGAATTAGAAGTAAAAGAATATTTTGGGTAAGAGCCGAATTTTTCGGCTCTTTTTTTATGAAAAAAAAGATGAAAAACTTTATCTTAGTAAAGCGCTTACAAAAAATATGGAAAAACCCTTGATTTCTATTTTAAAGGATGTATAATAAGTAATGTGAATTAGACAAGTATGTTTCATAATAGAGGTCGAAAAATGATGGAAAAAAAACTTTACAACAAACAAAAAGTTGTAAAATCTGTCGCCGTTTTTGTAACAAAAAACGACCTTTATTTCAATTAACTAAAAATAAAGGATGATAGCTCATAAAGCAATCATCCTTTTTACATAATTAAAGGAGAATACTAGATGAAAACAGTCGTAATTGGAGTCATAGGAGCAGATGTACATGCAGTTGGGAATAAGATAATTGATTATGTCTTATCAAATAATGGATATGATGTCGTTAATATCGGTGTTTTATCCACTCAAGAAGACTTTATTAACGCAGCGATTGAAACAGATGCAGAAGCTATTTTAGTCTCAAGTTTATACGGACATGGTGAAATGGACTGCAAGTTTATGAAAGAGAAATGTGAAGAAGCTGGTATAGGGCATGTTAAGCTTTATGTCGGAGGAAATATTGTTGTCGGGAAACAAGACTTTGCCGAGGTTGAACGTCGGTTTATGGAAATGGGATTTGATCGTGTTTATGGTCCAGGACAGAAAATAGAAGATGCACTTGAAGATTTGAGGGAGGATATTGGTAACTAGTGAAACCTTATCTACTGGTTGATTTTGGGTCTACTTACACAAAACTCACTGCTGTTGATTTAGATGATGAGTACATTATAGGTACAGCAAAAGCACCAACAACAGTTGACACTAACGTTTTAGAAGGATATGATCGCGCATTTAAACACTTAATGGATGACCACCCAGGAATCACTGAGATTGCTGGTGTTTCGGCATGCAGTAGTGCAGCTGGGGGTCTGAAAATGGCCGCAATTGGTCTCGTTGAAGAACTGACTGTTGAAGCGGCAAAACGCGCATGTTTAGGTGCTGGAGCGATTGTTGATGCCGTTTACACTCATCATATGACAAAACGAGAAGCACGCGAGTTAAAAGAAAAGAATATCGATATCATTCTCCTTGCAGGTGGAACCGATGGGGGTAATCAGGAATGTATCGTTCATAACGCGAAACGATTACGTGATATTGAAGTTAATGTTCCGATTATCGTAGCGGGGAACAAAGATGCTTATGATGAGATTGAAGAAATCTTTGAAGATACCAATTTAGAATATTACTTTGTGGCAAATGTCATGCCGAAGTTAAAGAAACTAAATGTAAATGAAGCAAAGAACCAAATCCGTAAAATATTTATCGATCAAATTATCGATGCGAAAGGAATCTCAAAAGCCGCAGAAAAGATTGGCGATATTATCATGCCTACTCCAGAAGCTGTTCTTAAAGCCGCTGAATTATTAAGTAAAGGCTATGAAGAAGATGAGGGTTATGGTGAACTGATTGTGATTGATATCGGTGGTGCAACAACTGATGTGCATACGATTGGTGAAGGCTTTCCGAAACGAACTGAAGTTATTTTAAAAGGATTAGAAGAACCCTTTGCCAAACGGACTGTTGAGGGAGATTTAGGAATGCGTTATAGTGCGCGTGCCCTCCTTAGTTTGGTTAGCAACTATGAGTTTAAAAAATATTTTGAAGAAGATGATACCTGTAATCATGATATTGAAAAATCATTAAACCGACGCAGTCAAGAAATAGATTTTATTCCAAAAACAAAAGACGAAGAAGAGTTTGATAAAGCCATTGCTAAAATATGTTGTGATGTATCCGTTAGTCGACATGTCGGTCATGTTGAAGTTGTACATACACCCCTTGGCGATATGTATTACCAAACCGGAAAAGACTTAACAGGGATTCAGTACGTTATTGGAACAGGTGGCGTATTAATCAATCATAAAGATGCAAAACGTATATTAAACCAAGTCAATAAAAAATCCAACAAAGCCCTTGAATTACGACCAACCAATCCATCAATTTTAATTGATCGGTCATATATTTTAGCGGCAATGGGATTACTGAGTCAAAAATATCCAAAACTCGCACTTAAACTCATGAAACAATACTTAATGTAAGGAGCAAATCATGATATCAAATAAAAAAATACCGTTAAACGAATTTCTTGAAATACGTAAAGAGGTCCTAGGTCAGTGGAAAACAGGAGACCATCCGGGACTTGATTTAGACAAAGCAGTTGCAAGACTAAAAGCATTGCCAAAAGAAAAACAATTTGCCTATAAGTTAAGAGAAGCCAAAAAACAAGGTATTACATTAGTCCAGCCACGTGCTGGCGTTGCTTTGTTAGATGAGCATATCAAATTGTTACAATATTTAGAACAAGAAGGTGGTGCTGATTTCTTACCGTCAACAATCGACTCATATACTCGGCACAACCGGTACAATAATGCAGAAGATGGAATCAAAGAATCTGAAAAACAAGG
>JAASSV010000093.1 GCA_021767685.1 Caryophanales bacterium
ATGGGAACACCAAAATTACTCATTTTAGATGAACCATCATTAGGACTGGCACCACTCATTGTTAGAGATATTTTCAATATTATTAAAGAGCTTAACGAAGCTATCGGCTTAACAGTATTAATCGTTGAACAAAATGCTTTACAGACACTTAAAATCGCAGATTATGCGTATGTGTTACAGGTCGGTAAAATTGTAAAAGAGGGCCAAGCAGAAACCTTGGCAAATGATTCATCATTAATTGAAGCATATTTAGGAAAATAAATATAAAATAAAAAAATAGGAGGAAACATGAGAAAATTAGTTTTAGCTTTAACCTTAGTTTTATCAGTATTTGCTTTAACAGCATGTCAAAATGAAGATACTGCTCAAGGTGTCACAGAAGACACAGTAAAAGTAGGAAATACTGTAGCAACAAGCGGTGCATTAGCATTCGTTGGAACACCATTTAAAGCAGGTATGGATGCTTACTTTGATATGGTTAACGCAGATGGTGGTGTCGCAGGTCGTACCATTGAATACATCCAATATGATGATCAATTTGATAGTGCGCAAGGGTTAACATACACCCAACAATTAGTTGAGGATGATGAAGTATTTGCGCTCGTTGGACACTTCGGTACACCAACAGTAACAGCAACACTTGATTATCTTGAAGAAGTTGGAATTCCAACCACTTACTACGCAACTGGTGCGAGTGCATTATTTAATCCAGATGCTGAAGGTGGAGAATTAGCAAGTTTCCCTGTACAACCAATCTATGACGCTGAAGGTGAAGTTATGTTAGCTCGTGCTATTGGTGACTTAGAAGCTGAAAACGTTGGTGTTATCTATTCAAATGATGACGCTGGTCGCGGAATGTTATTTGGTATCCAAAACCGTGCAAATGAACTTGGTATGGCACTTGCATCAACTATCCAAGTTGATCCAACAAGTGATGATATGTCAACAGCAGCACAAACTATGTTAGCATCTAATGCTGAAGTTATTATTATTGCTGCAAACCAAGTACCTGCTGCTACAGCAATTAGAGCATTAGACGCAGCTGGTAATACTGCTCCAATCATTACAAGTTATGTTAATGCTGATGCAACTTGGTTAGACGGTATCAAATCTGTTTTACCTAACTTTGATGTATACGCTAGTGCATGGATTAACATCTTTGCTGAAAATGGTGTCGATTTCTCTGATGATTATGTTACATTCACAGAAAATATTGATGCTGAGTACGCTGCAAATGCATACGCATTCGCTGGATGGATTGCTGCAGCAACATTCGTTGAAGGATTAGAGCGTGTTGGTGAAGAGCCATTAACTTGGGATTCTTACATTGAAGCAATGGAAAGCGCTCCTGTAGAGTTACCATTTGGTGTTGTTGTTGATTACGCGAATGGACGTCGTGTTGGTACCCAAGCAATGGCATTCTTAAAAGGTACTGTGACTGACGATGTAGCCGCATGGGAAAATGAACAACCAATTCAAACAATCGAAGAAATTTTAGGTGAATAACATCATAAGTCGATTAAGGATGGGACACCCCCATCCTTAATCCCTTATACAAAGGAGGATGACAATGGCAAAAACAATTACCATTAATGATGCATTAGACCTTGTTAAAGATGGCGATCATCTTGTTGCTGGAATGGCCGCAAGTGAAGGTCGTGAGTTCTTTATGAACTTACACAAGGTAGCTGATCGTGTCAACCACATTACAATCGACAACTGTTTGCCTTTATACCCATATGAATTTATGATTAACGATGACTACGTTGATCATTTTACAGTTAATAGTTGGTTCTTTTCTGGAGATTTAAGAAAAGCTTATAAACATGGCAATATCACGTTTATACCAAACCATTTACACTTTGCTGGTGTGAGACGCACTGAACATCAAGCACCAAACATCTTTATAGGTAACTGTACACCCCCTGATAAGCACGGCTTTGTATCGCTATCGCTTTCAAATGTGTACGAGAAACATATGATCGAACAAGCTGATATAGTAATTTTAGAAATTAATCCTCATTTCCCCAGAACATTTGGTGATTTAGAGGTTCATCAAGACGATATAGATTATTTTGTTGAAGTTGATTACCCTGCACCTGTCTTACCAGATACAACACCGAGTGATAAAGATAAAAAGATTGGTCAGTTTATCGCTGAAAAGATTCATGATGGTGATACAATCCAGTTAGGAATTGGAGGCATTCCCAATGCCGTTGCCAATGCGCTAATGGATAAAAAAGACCTTGGTGTCCATACGGAGATGCTCACAACTGGTTTTATGAAATTATATCAAAGTGGCGCTGTCACGAATAAAAAGAAAACCTTACATAAAGGAAAAATGGTCTGTGCATTTGCCTTAGGAACGCCGGAGTTATATGACTTCATCGACAATAACCCAAGTGTCATGATGCTTGATGGTAACTATGTTAATGATCCTTGTGTTATTGGCCAAAATGATAATCAAGTGTCCATCAATACAACAATCGAAGTTGATTTAACAGGACAATGTTGTAGTGAATCATTAGGACCAATTCAATTTAGTGGAACTGGAGGACAAACGGACACGGCAGTTGGCGCTCAGCGCTCTAAAAATGGTCGTAGTTTTATTGCCTTATATTCTACTGCTAATGTAAGAAAAGCACCAGGGTCAGAGGAGCGTGTTATCGTTTCAAAAATCGTTCCGACATTAAAACCAGGCGCAGCAGTATCACTATCTAGAAATGATGTTGATTATATTGTAACAGAATATGGTGCGGTAAGACTTCGTGGTACTAGCATTCAAGAACGTGTTGAATTATTAATTTCTGTTGCGCATCCTGATTTTCGTGATGAACTGCGAGAAAAAGCACGTGAACTGGGATATATCCGATGAGCACTTTCACCTATAAATCACATGAGATATTTTATACAATTGATGGCGACATAACTGGTGATAAGGACATTATGATTATCTTAAATGGGATTATGATGTCGACAAAGAGTTGGGAAGAGTTTGTCCCTGCCTTTAGTCAACATCATACATTGATTCGGTTTGATATGATTGATCAAGGACAATCTAGCAAAGTTGATTTTGACTATACTCAAGCGTTACAAGTCGAGGTTTTAGACGCATTACTAGATCATTTAGATATCTCTTTAGTATCGTTAGTAGGGATCAGTTATGGGGCGAGCGTTGCGTTACAATATGCGATCAAGTACCCTAATAACATTCAAAAACTTATCTTAGCCAATGTTGTTGCAAAAACATCTCAATGGTTAAAAGCGATTGGTCATGGATGGAATCAAGTTGCAAAAACGCGTGATGGAGAAGCTTACTATAATATTACGATTCCCTACATTTACTCGGCGCAGTTTTATGACAAGAACATCGATTGGATGGAAAACAGAAAACAAACATTAATCCCTATTTTCAGTGACCCAGACTTTCTTGATGCGATGACACGATTAACTAACAGTGCAGAGACTCATGATACACGCGATGCATTAAACGATTTATCAGTTGATACACTGATAATCAGTGGTGATCAAGATTATCTTACCCCTGTGTTTGAACAACAGGATTTAGCTACTAGCTTACCACATTCACACCACGTCATTATTCCTAATTGCGGTCATGCATCAATGTATGAACAACCACAATTATTTAGAGATCTTGTACTTGGGTTCATTAACGATACCAAAGTTCCCAAAATAATATAGGAGGACGTTTATGAAGAAAAAAGGAATCACATTAAGTAATGGTGAACAATACTATTACATTGATACCAAAGAAGGAGACAAGGTACTTGTCTTATTACACGGCAATATGTCAAGCAGTATTCATTACAAACCGTTAATCGAACGATTAAAAGATGACTACCGCATCATTGCCCCTGATTTAAGAGGGTTTGGTGACTCATCTTATAAACAACCCATTGAAAGTCTACACGACTTAGCGGATGATGTCATTGATTTATTGCGATTACTCTCAATCAAAGAATATCATCTTGGTGGTTGGAGTACAGGTGGCGCTATTGCGCTAAGCATGGCTGCTAAAAAACCTGATGATGTTGAAAAATTAGTCTTAATTGAATCAGCATCATTTAGAGGATATCCTATTTTCAAGAAAGATGAAGCTGGAACCCCAATGGTTGGTAAGTATTATGATAATAAAGAAGACATGGCAAAAGATCCCGTTCAAGTTGCGCCAATGCTAGGCATCTTTAACAGTAAAAATAAAGCCGCAATGGATGCGATCTGGAAACAAGTCATTTACACTGTGAATAAACCTTCAGAAGAAGATAATGATTTATACTTAGAAGAAACACTCAAACAACGTAATCTCATTGATATAGATTGGGCATTAACAACCTTTAATATGTCTAACTTCTCAAATGGTGTGTCATTAGGTGATGGCACAATTCAAGAGGTAACGTGTCCTGTTTTATCAATCTGGTCTGATAAAGACGTCACCGTCTTAGAATACATGATTGATGAAACTGTTGAAGCATTACCAAATGCAGAAAAAGTGATACTCCAAGACTCTGGACATAGTCCACTAGTGGATAAGCCGGACGAATTAACTAATAAAATACTAGAATTTCTGAAATAACCTCCTTAAAAAAACCACAGTTAATGTGGTTTTTTCAGACTGTTGACAAACACCACAATAATAAATGAAAATCGATTATGATTATAAGATCATAGTCGATTTTTTGTGTTTTTAGACAACATTACGGAAATCAAAGTCAGGATTTGTCATTCGTTCGAGATATCTTGCTGCTTTTTTAAGATTCATACATCCTAAAGTGAGTAAGATGTGATTTCTTACTCTGTTTCTCCCCCTTAGATTTGTATATCTCATTCCGTATTTCATTTTACCGTCTCCGAAAAGCCGTTCAATCTTTTCTTTACGTTTTTTATAAGTCTCCTTACCGTAATCACTATGTCTTAAATCTTCAACCCATTCAAGAACATCGTGGAAA
>JAASSV010000094.1 GCA_021767685.1 Caryophanales bacterium
CAGCAGGTCAAGGCCAAGGTGTTGCCCGTCAAGTATCAATTAATGCCGGCATTCCAAAATCTGTACCAGCATATGGGTTAAATATGGTATGTGGTAGTGGGATGAAAACAATTATGAATGCTTACACAAGTATTCAAGCAGGACTCCACAACATGGTTGTTGTTGGTGGAACAGAATCAATGAGTCGCGCCCCTTACATCGTACCAGAACGTACACGTTCAGGGATTAAAATGGGAGGCTTCACTGTCAAAGATCACATGATTGATGATGCCTTAATGGATGCCTTCGATAACATTCACATGGGTGTTACTGCAGAGAACATTGCCGAAAAGTACAGTATTACTCGTGAAGAACAAGATGCCTTTTCTATCAACTCACAAGAAAAAGCAATCAAAGCTGTAGATGACGGTAGATTCAAAGATGAAATTGTACCAGTCGAAGTCAAGAAACGTCGCGAAACATTTGTCTTTGATACCGATGAATATCCAAACCGTAGAACCACATTAGAAAAACTTGGAAAATTACGGGCAGTCTTCAAAAAAGATGGAACGGTTACTGCTGGGAATGCTTCTGGTATTAATGATGGCGCAAGTTTCATGCTTGTTGCTAGTGAAGAAGCAGTTAAGAAATACAACCTAACACCACTTGTTGAAGTTGTTGGAATTGGTCAAGGTGGCGTTGATCCTAAGATTATGGGAATGGGACCTGTGCCAGCTGTTAAACAAGCATTAGATCAAACAGGATTGAAACTGGACCAAATGGAGTTATTAGAACTTAATGAAGCATTTGCTTCACAAAGTATTGGTGTTGTTAAAGAGTTATCAAGCGAATACAACATGACTGTTGATGACATTATGGTACGCACAAATGTAAACGGTGGGGCAATTGCATTAGGACACCCTGTCGGAGCTAGTGGTAACCGTATTACAACAACATTAATTCATGAAATGTTAAAACGTAAAAGTACCTACGGTCTCGCTTCTTTATGTATTGGTGGCGGAATGGGTACTGCTGTCATATTAAAACGAGTGGAGGATAAATAATGAGATTAAAAGATAAAGTAGCCATCGTAACTGGTGGCGCGCAAGGATTAGGAATGGAAATGGCAAAACTTTTTGCTAATGAAGGTGCAAAAGTTATTGCTGTTGATATGAATAAACTAACGTATGAACATAAGAATGTTGATGGATTCGAACTCAATGTTACGGATACTGACGCCTGTAAATCATTCTTTGATACTATCTTAGATAAATATGGAAAAATTGATATCTTAGTCAACAATGCAGGTATCACACGCGATGCTATGACACGTAAAATGACTGATGAACAATGGGATTTAGTTATTGATGTTAACCTAAAAGGTGTATTCAACTTAGTACGTCACATCGGTCCTTATATGGCTCAAAATGATGGCGGATCTATCATTAACATCAGCAGTGTTGTTGGTGAATATGGAAATATTGGACAAGCGAATTATAGTGCGACAAAAGCAGGATTAATTGGCTTAACCAAAACATGGGCAAAAGAGTTTGCTCGTAAAGGGGTTCCTGTAAGAGTGAACGCCATTGCACCAGGATACATTATGACTGATATCTTAAAAACAGTGCCACAGGATTTATTAGATAAATTTGCTAAAATGACTATGTTAAAACGCTTAGGACAACCAGAAGAAATTGCCAAGGTCGCATTATTCTTAGCAAGTGATGATGCAAGTTATGTAACAGGACATACATTAAGCGCAAATGGTGGTATGAGACTTTAAACGAGGTGATTAAAATGTCCAACAACAACGTAGGAATAATAGGTATAGGGATATACTTACCAAAAGGGATAATGACCGCAAAAGAAATCGCCGATGCCACAAAAGGTGTTTGGACAGAAGATGCCGTTATTAATAAGTTAGGAATAAAACAAAAACTCATTGCTGGTCCTAATGAAGGATCACAAGAGATGTCTTATTTAGCTGCTAAAAACTGTTTAGAAGACGCTGGTATTGATCCGTTAGAGATTGATGTCATTATTAGTGTTACCGAGGAATGGAAAGAATATCCTCTTACAACGTCTGCTTTATATGTTCAAGGAAAAATCGGAGCGACTAATGCCTGGGGAATTGACGTCCAAAACAGATGTTCAACAACGTGTTCAGCCATGAAAATGGCGAAAGATATGCTTATCGCAGATGACGAAATTGATACGATAATGATTGTCGGAGGATACCGTAATGGGGACTTTGTCAATTATGAAGATAAAACCATGTCAATGATGTATAACTTATCAGCAGGTGGCGGGGCACTTCTACTCCGTAAAGGTGTCGATAAAAACCTAGTCTTAGGATCCCACATTGTGGCTGATGGAACCTTAGCAAGAACGGCAGGTGTTAAGATTGGTGGATCGGCAAATCCTATCACAAAAGATAATATTGAGCAAGCCTACCACTCATTAACATTAATGAAACCAGAAGAGATGAAAGCACGGTTAAATGAAGTGTCATTTAAAAACTGGTTTACCTGTATTGATGAATCGCTCAGAAAATCTGGGTTAACCCGGGATCATATTGATTATTTAGACATCCTTCATATCAAACGTTCAGGACATCAGGCAATGTTAGATGAGTTAAACTTAACCGATGACCAAACTATATATTTAGAAAATTATGGACATATCGGCCAGATAGATCAAATATTATCACTATATTTAGGTCTTAAAGAGGGTAAAATAACCGAGGGTGATAACGTCTGTATGATTGCTGCTGGTATTGGTTATGTCTGGGCATCTACTATTGTGAGGTGGGGGTAATGGATTTTAAAACATTATTTACACTGCTCTTCAATAGTCTTGAAACTGGTAGTGGGTATGCCTTAGCTGCTCTTGGGATTGTTCTTATTTTCCGTACATCTCGTACGACGAACTTCGCCCAAGGAACCATTGGAACATTTAACGCGTATATCGCCGCATCGTTAATGATGCGCCTTGATATCAATATATGGGTTGTTGCGATTTGTGCTACAATCACTGCCTTTTCAACAGGAATACTTATTGATACTTTAATCATAAGACCCGCAGCTAAAGTAAGTGCTATCTCTAAACAAATCATAACCTTAGGAATCATCATGGTACTTGTTGGTCTTATGCCTATCTTATTCGGTATCGATACATTACAATTACCACGCTTTTTTGAATCAAGTCAAAGTTTCATTATTGCTGGGGCAACTTTACAATACAATACGATCTTCATTATTGTATTGAGTTTAGCACTAATGGGATTAATGTTTTACTTTATTCAATATACTAAATGGGGTCTTGCGACTCGCGTTACTGCGTCGGATGAGACAACATCAAAATTGATGGGAGTCCCAACGAAACGAGTTACCATGTTATCATGGGCAACTGCCGCAATATTTGGTACACTAGCTGCAATCTTTGTCGCACCTCGTGTTGGTGTTAACCCTAATATGTTATTAACTGTTCAAATAAGTGCCTTCTTTGCTGGAACATTGGGTGGATTTTCAACCTTCTATGGTCCTGTTGTAGGAGCGTATATTATCGCATTTTCGCGTAACTTTGTGCAGTTTTACATTTCCGATATATGGGGGAATGTTATTGTATATACACTAATTTTGGTCTTCCTGTACTTTAAACCATATGGGTTGTTTGGCAAGAAGCCAAACAAGAAAGTTTAGGTGAATAGAATGACATTAGTATTTACTATTATAGATTCAATTACAAAGTTCTTTCACAGCATAACCAAACCATTACATGGACGACCACAAGCTCAATATATCGTCTTTGGACTACTCTTTTCATTAATCGCATGGTTACCACATCTTGATGTCATTAAATGGGGAACTATGGGCGTGTTTGCGTATATCGCTATTTATACCATCGTCGCTTTAGGACTCAATTTATTACTCGGATTTAGTGGATTAATCTCACTTAGTACCGCTGGATTTATCGGTGCTGGTGCCTTAGGAATTGGTGTCTTTTTACAACTAGGGTGGCCATTTGAGTTAGCTGTGATTGCAGTCGTGTTAATATCCGCTGCGATTGGTGGTCTTATTGGACTATTCTCTTTAAAAGTTGATGGGATTTATTTAGCCATCGCAACATTATTTGTTGGTGAGATTTTAAGTCAAATCTATAAACAAGTTCCAATATTCGGTGGCCAAGCGATTCGTATAGGATCAATTGAGTTTCTTGGAAATTTTGAACTGAGTATGATATCTCAAACTGACCGTTCAATATTATTTATGATCGTTGCGATTATCATGGGATTATTTATGGTCTTAATGCACAATATTGTCCATAGTAAAACAGGACGTGCTTTACTGGCGATGAGCCGTAGTGAACATGCTGCTCAAGCAATGGGAATCAGCCTAATGCGTTACCGCTTAATTGCGTTTATGAGCGCAACAATATTTGCAACAGTCGGTGGAATTATGTACGCGATTTATTTCCAAAATGTACCAACAACCTCATGGGGATTAGAACTCAGTTTGTTTATGATCGCAATGGTGGTTGTCGGTGGATTTAAATCGATCTATGGGACATTTATCGGTGTCATCGTTATCCACGGAATCCCGAACTTGTTTTTAAAAGACTTATTTGGCGATATTAGTTACATCTTCTCAGGAATTTTAATTATACTTGTTATTATTTTCTATCCTAGAGGGTTTGTCTATATCGGTCATGATATTAAGAAATACTATTATAAGTTAAAAGAAAAATTTAAGCGTGATGAGGTGACAAATAATGACAACTAAACCGATTTTACGTTTACATAATGTCACCAAGCATTTCGGTGGATTAACTGCCGTAGATAATTTAGAATTTACCATTTACGAGAATGAAATTATTGGTCTTATCGGACCAAATGGAGCTGGAAAAACCACCGTGTTCAATTGTGTAACGCAGTTTTATAAAGATTATGAGGGTCAAATACTATTCACCAAC
>JAASSV010000095.1 GCA_021767685.1 Caryophanales bacterium
TTAGATGTTGTTAATGAAGCCATCGAGCAAAACTGTAACTTGATTATTGCGCATCACCCACTCTTATTTAAACCCCAACAAACCATTCTAAAAGATAGCCCTATTGGTGCGATTATTCATCAGTTAATTAAACATGATATCGCATTATATATCGCGCATACCAACTTTGATTTGTTACCGAATGGAATGAATCAAACATTAGCGAACCTCTTACATTTAGACAAACAAGTTATCCTTGATCCTGTGATTGATGAGTATGGACTCGGTATTCTTGGAGAGTTACCAAAATCATCTGACGTATTATCTGTTATCGATCAAGTGAAAGATACCTTTAATCTTGAAACAGCCATGTATATTGGCCCAACCGATCTCAATGTTAAACACATCGCAATTGTTGGTGGCAGTGGCTCAAGTCTTATTGATATTGCCCATAAAAAAAGCGCTGATTTACTCATAACTGGTGATGTCACATATCATCACGCATTAGAAGCAAAAGCGCTAGGTTTAGCGATATTAAATGTCAATCATAATATTGAACAATATGGTGTTATCCAGATGGAACGCATGTTAATTGACGCGTTACCTAACAACACCATATTGATAAGTCAAACCGATACCAATCCTTATCAAACCATATAAAAAAGAGGCTTGCACCTCTTTTTTTTTATGATTATACTTCGATGATAGCCTCCACTGGACAAACTACCTCACAAGCACCACAATCGATACACTCATCTTCATCAATAACGAAAATGTCTCCTTCGCTGATACAATCTACTGGACATTCAGCGACACATGCAGCACAAGCGATACAATCTTCTGTAATTCTTCTAGCCATAATATTTCCTCCTTTTCTACTTCATATACATTTTACGAAATATTTCGTCTTTTGTAAACCTATTTTTTAATTTTTTCCCTTATTTACAATGTTTCTATTTCCTAAAAGATTATGTGATTACACTTGTTTTTATCAAATTTATACTGTAAAATAAGATAGAGAAAATCAAAGGAGTGAACGATATGGATATTAGTGTATTAGGATTTGTATTATCTTTAGTTGGCGTATTACTCGTTGGTGGTGCGTTAGGATTCTTTTTATCACAACGGTACTTTAAAAAATATTTAAAAGAAAACCCACCAGTTAACGAAAAAATGATTCGTGCGATGATGACACAAATGGGACGGAAACCTTCCGAAAAACAAGTCCGTCAAGTCATGCAATCAATGAACCAAGCTAAATAATAAAATAAACGATACAATGCACAAACTGCACTGTATCGTTTTTGTTTATATCCAACTAACTTTTGGTTCAATACCTTGACGGATATTTTGATAATTCTTTTTATGTCGATACATAATGAGGATCATCAATAATCCAAAATAGAGTAACATCTGATAATCTTGAACAATGATAGCGACAATGACACCTGTAACGGCGGCCGCAGTAGACGCTAAACTAACGTATTTCCATAATTTCAAGACCAACATAAATCCTAGGAACATGAAAAAAGCAAAGAGTAAATTATATCCAATCGCAATACCAACAGTACATGCGACAGCTTTACCACCTTTAAATCCGATATAGACCGGGAAGGCATGACCTATAGCTGCAGCAACACCATAAGCAAGTGGATGCAACAACTCAAATCCACTTAAGAAACTCGTATGCATTAAGAGAAGAACAAGTAAGCCACCTTTTAATCCATCTAATAAAATAATGAGGATACCAACGTGTTTACCTAAGAACCGTAATGCATTTGTTCCGCCTGGATTACCACTACCATGTTGCCGAATATCAATACCTTTTATTTTGGTCCCTAATATCACTGAAAAGGGGATAGCCCCGATAAGATAAGCAATTACCAATAAACCATATTTTAGTACAATTTCCATAATAAAAAATCAACTCCTGAAGTCATTTATACATCATTATATCACATGAAATTAAAAAATACACACTAAAATATATTTCATTTTGATATAATGCGGAAGATTTGATATAATTAGTAAGAGTTAATATTGAATAGGATGTGCAGAAGATGAATAATACAACAAATGAGTACAATGCAGAATCGATTCAGATCCTTGAAGAGCTGGAGGCTGTGCGGAAACGACCAGGTATGTATATTGGAAGTACCGACGCGCGTGGTCTTCATCATTTAGTATGGGAGATCGTTGATAATGCAATTGATGAAGTATTAGCCGGATACGGAGATAAGATCTCTGTAACGATTAAAGAGGATAACAGTGTTATCGTCGAGGACAATGGACGTGGTGTCCCAGTTGGTGCCCACAACAGTGGTAAAAGTGCTGTTGAAATTATTTATACTCGCTTACATGCAGGGGGTAAATTTGGCCAATCTGGAGGATATAAAGTCTCTGGTGGACTCCATGGTGTTGGGGCAAGTGTTGTCAATGCATTAAGTGAATATGTTGATGTCACTGTATACCGTAACCAAACAATCTATAATATTAGATTCAGTGATGGTGGAACGAAAGTTACCCCATTAGAAGAACGAGGGAACACCCGTAAATCAGGTACAATTGTCTGGTTTAAACCAAACAGCGAACTCTTTTCAACCTCAGTTTTCAACTTTGAGGTCATCAGAGAACGATTAAGAGAGAATGCATTTTTACTAAAAGGGTTGCAAGTTGAGTTAATCGATGAGCGTTCCGATACCAAAGAATCATTCCATTATGAAGATGGAATTATTTCGTATGTTGATGTCATTAACGAAAACAAAAAAGCAATTCATGACCCTGCGTTCTTAGAAGGTGGCGCACTTGATATTGAAGTTGAAGTTGCCTTTCAATTTACAAAATCATATTCAGATCAAATCATATCGTTTGTTAATAACGTCAGAACACGCGATGGTGGAACTCATGTCACAGGATATAAATCTGCGTTAACTAAGCTATTTAATGAGTATGGACAACGCGTTGGATTAATTAAAAACGGCATGCGTTTAGAAGGTGCCGATATCCGTGAAGGGTTAACGACTATTTTATCCATCAGAATTCCTGAGCAATTATTACAGTTTGAAGGACAGACAAAAAATAAATTAGGAACCCCAGAAGCACGAACAGCTGTCGAACAAGTTGTCTCAGAAAAAATGACGTATTTCTTTGAAGAAAATAATAATCTTACCTATACATTAATTGAAAAATCATTAAAAGCGAAACAGGCACGTGATGCAGCACGTAAAGCACGTGAAGAAGCTCGTCTTGAGAAACGTAAGACGCGCCGTGAAACAAACTTATCGGGTAAATTAGCGCCAGCGCAAAGTAAAAACCCAGAACGTAACGAACTCTATTTAGTTGAGGGTGACAGTGCCGGTGGAAGTGCTAAACAAGGTCGTGACAGACGGTTTCAAGCAATCTTACCATTACGTGGTAAAGTTATTAATACTGAAAAAGCAAAAATTGAAGATGTGCTTAAAAACCTTGAGGTTAACACCATCATTCACACCATTGGGGCAGGACTTGGTCCCGACTTTGATCTAGAAAAATGTAACTATGACAAAGTCATTATCATGACCGATGCCGATACGGATGGAGCACATATTCAAGTGTTACTATTAACATTTTTCTTCCGGTACATGCGAGAGTTAGTTGAGGCGAATAAGGTCTTTATTGCCTTACCTCCACTGTATAAATTAACCCGGAAATATCGCAATAAAAACATCGTAGAATACGCTTGGACAGATGAAGAAATGGAAGCTTTATTAAAAGAACATAATTCATTTTCCATCCAGCGTTTTAAAGGGTTAGGAGAAATGAATGCGGACCAATTATGGGAAACAACCATGAATCCAAACTCACGAACCCTTATTCAAGTAACAATTGATGACTTAGCAGATGCGGATCAACGCATTAAGATCTTAATGGGAGATAAAGTTGAACCACGTCGTGAGTGGATTGAAAACAATGTAACTTTCTCTTCTGAAGATGACTTTCAAATATAGGCGGTGAACAACATTGGCAAAATCAAAATTAAAAGATCTTAACGATTTTATCGATCAAAACATACTAAAAGAAAACTTAGAAGACATTGTTGGTGAACGGTTTGCCAGATATTCTAAATATATCATTCAAGATAGAGCATTACCTGATGTTAGAGATGGGTTAAAGCCTGTTCAACGCCGGATACTCTATGCAATGTATAAACTTGGCATGTTCCATGATAAACCGTATAAGAAATCAGCCCGGATTGTCGGGGACGTTATCGGTAAGTATCATCCTCATGGTGATTCGTCAGTTTATGACGCGATGGTTCGTTTATCACAGCCGTGGAAAACACGCACCTTACTCGTTGATATGCATGGAAATAAAGGATCAATCGATGGTGACAGTGCCGCAGCTATGCGTTATACAGAAGCACGAATGAGTAAAGCTAGTGAAGAGTTAATAAAAGATATAGATAAACGCACAGTCGATTTTGTACCAAACTTTGATGATGAGGAATACGAACCTACAGTTCTCCCATCGCGTTACCCTAACTTGCTCTGTAACGGAGCGCAAGGGATCAGTTCGGGATATGCGACTGAAATCCCTCCACACAACCTTAAAGAAATCATTAATTTGGTCATTAAACGTTTAAAAAATCATGAACTAACAATGGACCAAGCATTAAAGATTGTGAAAGGACCTGATTTCCCAACGGGCGCTATTGTTCAAGGAAAAGACCAAATTAGAAAAGCCTTTGAAACAGGTCGTGGACGTATTATCATCAAGTCAAAAACACGAATTGAAGATCAAAAGATTATTGTCACTGAGTTGCCGTATGAAGTGAATAAAGCAAACTTAGTAAGACGGATTGATCATATTCGAATTAAGAAGCATATTGATGGTATCGAAGAA
>JAASSV010000096.1 GCA_021767685.1 Caryophanales bacterium
CGTAATGAAGCCGTTATAGGCAAAGCTGTAAGAGAGTCTGGTATTGATAGAAGTGAGTTTTTTATTACCTCTAAAATTCCAGGTGGAGATGAGTATGCTAAAACGAATGACCTCATAAAAAAACATGTGCAGCAATCATTAAAGGAACTGAATCTAAAGTATATTGATCTTTACTTAATTCATTTTCCACTTGATACAAACGAAGAGAATCTAAGAATGTGGCGTGTGTTAGAATCTTACGTTGATCGAGGATTAATAAAATCGATTGGGGTATCTAATTTTAATGAAGAACAACTTGCTTACTTATTAGAACATGCTAGGATTAAACCAGTTCTCAACCAATTTCAATCCTATCCAGGAAAACATCAACAATCATTAATTGATTTTTGTAAAACGCATGGTGTTATCCCTGAAGCCTATCAATCACTTGCGAAGTTAGATAAAGACATTAAAGAAGAACTAAAAGAGATAGCCAAATCATACAATAAAACATGGAGTCAAGTCATTCTAAATTATCAGATTAATGAAGGGATTGTCGTAATCCCTAAATCACATAATAAAGAGCACCAATCAGAGAATTTTGATGTTTTTGATTTTGAACTCTCAGACGAAGATATGAAAAGAATAAAAAACATGCAGGCAGAATAATTTCTTATCAGTAACAAGTTAAATAAGGAATCTATAACTATAAATTGTTATAGGTTCTTTTGTTTGATATAATTAGAAAGACAATTTATAAGAGAAAGTGGGATTTAGTATGCTAGAAGTAAAAATAAATGATCAAAACCTTAAGGAACAATGGTGTTAGTATAGTTTAGTAGACAGTATAAGTAAGAATCTAATCTTTATGATAGAACAGAGAAAGGAGGTTTTACTTATGTCAAAAGGAAAAGGATTTAGATATCCACAAGAATTTAAAGAACAAATCTATGAACTATATCAAGCAGGACAATCCGTACCTAAACTTTCCAGTGAATATGGCATTCCAACAGGCACAATCTATAAATGGATATCAGACTTAAAACCATTTACTACCACAGAAGATGGAGCCAAAATTAATCGCAAAGAACTTCAGGCAATGAAGAAACGCATTAAAGAACTAGAATTGGAGAACGAGATTCTAAAAAAGGCGACCGCCATATTCGCAAAAAAACACTAAAACACAAAGTCGACTTTATCAAGTTATTTAAACATATATATCCAATTACAATCATGTGCAAGGTACTCAAAGTAAACCGCAGCAGCGTATACAAAATCATGAAACATAAGATGAGTGATCAAGAGATTGATCGGATTGATTTAGAATCCCGTATCATTGACATCTACAATGAGTTTGAGGGAATCTATGGCGCACCAAAGATTCAACAAGAACTCCTTAAACAAGATTACTATACGACCGTAAAACGTGTCAGTAAGTACATGAAACGTCTGGGGCTTCGATCTATTACGACAAAGAAATACAAACCAGGAAAGAACGAAAAAACACCAGATGGGAAAGAAAACATCCTTGAACAAGATTTTTCCACCAGTGGTCCCAACCAGAAATGGACCATGGATATCACCTATGTATGGACAGTTTACGACGGGTGGACCTATCTCTCAAGCGTCATGGATATGCATTCGAAGCTTATTCTTGGTTATTCTTATCAAAAGCACATGCGAAAAGAAATGGTTCTAGAGTCCTTAAAACAAGCAGTATACAAAACGCATGACACCAGAGGTATCATCGTTCAGTCGGACTTAGGTAGCCAATATCTCAGTTACGAAGTCGAAGAGTTCTTACGTGAAAACGGAATCCTTCACTCTTATTCAAGGAAGAGTATCCCGCAAGATAACTCTGCAATCGAAGCATTTCATTCCATCATCAAACGTGAAAAACTCAATCGTGTTATCTTAAAAACTTTTCAAGAAGCAAAAATCGTAATATTTAAGTACATTGAAGGGTTCTATAATCGAAAAAGGATCCACGGATCCATCGATTACTTGACACCTCATGAAGTTCATTATTTAAAGAGAGAAATTCTTACTTAATGTGTCCACTTTCTTGACATAGATACAGATAACCTTTAAAGATATCGGCGCATTAGTCTATTTTGCAAAAATAATAGAGTGGGAGTTTCCAAATTTTAGTGTTGATACACATTATGATCGTTTAATGAAACTACAAGAAGAGTTAGATAAAACAGGCGCAATAGAAAGTAATGCACACAGATACATTATTGTTGCGAAAAACAAAGGATAATCTAATTACCTTATTAAAAAAATGAAGGGGTTAACTATGAAAAAAATTACTTTACTTATTACAGTTTTGATCACAGTGATTATGGTTGTCGGGTGCGAGTCAGATGACCCGATGCTTGACAGTCGTTATACTTTGGACAATGTCATTCAAATGGACGTTCATTATCAGGGTAACTATGTGTTATATTGGCTTGATGATGATAGATTTGTGTTATATGAAGAATCACCACTAGACATGTTTGGAAAATACAACCCTGATAACGATGAAGAGTCTCCAATGATGTTTAAGGATATTACCGGTGACATACCGTTATTAGCAAACGAAGAAGTCATTCAGATTGCTCATTTTGGTACGTCTAAGACACATCCTCTTGGTTATGTGTTTTTGACAAGTTTAGGGAATGTTTATACCTATCATTTAGGAGATACAGAGTTTGAAGAAGACTATTACATACAGGGTAGTAACCATAATCTCATTGAACTTGAAGATAATGAGAAAATCATTAGTGTTAAGAATGATTATGCAATTGCGTCATCTGCTTTGCGGTTTGTGACGAATATGGATAACGCGTATGTTTTTGATAAAAATCTCCTCAATTTAGGGATATGGAACTTTGATGCATCATTTTTTACTGAAGATGAAACATTACTCCAAACAGCGTTTATAGGGAGTAATAGAAGTATGCTCCTATTAACTTCAGACCAAACAGTATATCAATATTTTTCAAAGTCACAAGAATATAAGAATGTAACAGAGTATTTCCCAACAAATATGAATGTAGATATTGTAGGATTCATATATCAACAAGAGTTTGATGGAGTTTATTATGTAACATCTAACGGTCATGTGGTTGAAGTAGACTTAAATACAATACCGACAGATTATCGTGTCTTGGATATTAATCTAGTAGAAAATGAAACGATTATTAGTATACAGCAAAGTCAAAATGAGTGTAACGAAGCTGTCATATTTATACAAACGAGTGAAGACAATATATATCTAGCAGAGATACCAAGAGATTTTGTTGATTCTCCTGGTTCGGATGTTGTTTCGCTTGATGTTAGTGAGTTGCTTAACCTATCATCAACAGACATCATTGAGGATATAGCTTTTTCAAATTATGTCTTAGGAACGTGTTTGAGACCAATACCATATATTGGGGAAAATACGTATATTAAGCATACAATAAAAATAACCACACAAGACCATATCTATTTTATTGGATATGCAGATAATCCAATGAAGTTATTCAAGATAACAGTAAAATAAGTTGTATGTATCAGAACGATTAAATGAGATAGGATGGTTGACTTTAACCATCCTATTATTATATTCGTTTTATGATATAATGAGATAAACGATTATAGGGGAGTATGTAAAATGAAAAAGGCATGGATAATTATTCTTTTAGGTCTTGTATTTGTGTTATCAAGTTGTACCCAAGATGACGCAGTTATTTGTGACAAAGATCAAGAATTGAATATGTGGAATCGCTGTGTTGATAGCGATTTTTCGTTTGACTATTCACATGACTTAGATGTTATTATCGATCTTGATAGCGATGCGTCGGATCATGTTATTGAGATTTATTCAAGTTCACATGACCCAGGAGTGTCCTATGTAGGTATATCTTCTTTAATCGACTCACTAAGTAGTGTTATGAAACCCATGAATATATCGCATAAGGAATCGAAACTTATCATACAGTATGATGTTGGTGAGAATGATGCGAGTGATGGATATGATTACAAAATGGTATTTGATGCCGAGCGTAATACTGTGTCATTTAATATGTTTGATATATTTCAATATATGAATAAACCATTTTGGTCCCCTAATCTATCTTATACGGTCTATCGTAAATCATATCAAATACAAGCCAATGAGGTTATACAAGATGTGAACATTAATCTTGACAATTATGATATAGATGTCATTAAACATGAAGAAGATGTTTATATTCCGTTATATCTCGCTGATTTATTTGTGGCTGGAAATAATATTAATCTTTATGAAATGAAAAATCATATGATTGTTTTTTCTTCTCATAGTAATATTCAACCTTATCTTGATCAGTATCAAGCTAAGGAACAAGGTGAGTTACTAAATGTTGCAAGAAACACTGAGAATTTTCTAATCCTATATATGGATTATTTTTACGGTCTTAAAGAGTTTTTTGACGTTTCGAGTTATCGTCAACAAATCGAATCGTTAACCTTAACAGAAAGTGATTCATTTGAAGAGTATTATACCAAGCTTAATCGATTTTTTATTAGTCTAGATGATGTGCACACAAGATTCATCAATGCAGGATATAACAATCCAAGTTATGAACCAATCACAGAGTATCCAGAAGGCTCTCGTTTAGCAAAGTTCTACCAACGTAAAGCAGATCTAGAGTGTGAGGAAAAGACAGAACCGTTTACATTTGAAGTTATTGAAGACACGGCATATATAGAACTTTACCGCTTTTATTCTAATGTAGATGATTTAGTAACAGCATTCCTGAATGTAAGGAGTCGCGTCAATCATGTTGAGATTGATCTATCATGTAATCTGGGTGGTAATTCGACCTATATGTTTGTTGTCCTAACACTTATTAC
>JAASSV010000097.1 GCA_021767685.1 Caryophanales bacterium
AGAGATGAAACAAGAGGCAAACAAAGTATTGGATTTTGCGACAAACCAAGACGTAAAAACATATTTTGAAAAAATAATAAAGGAGAACACACAATGAGACGAGAATACAAAATCGTAGATGAAGCGGGATTACATGCACGTCCTGCGAGTTTATTAGTAAAAGAAGCAACCAAATTCGATAACGATATTATGATTGAATTTAAAGACAAAAAATTAACGTTAAAATCAATTATGGCAGTAATGAGTTTAGGGGTTCCTAAACAATCAGTTATTGCGATTGAAGTTGAAGGAGAAGACGCTGAAGAAGTGTTTAATGCACTTGAAAAAGTCTTGGTCGAACAAGCGTTAATTTAACCAGTATAACTGCTGGTTTTTTCTTTGCATCTTTTTATATCGTATTACTTTATAAATAAGCAAAGATATACTATAATAGGCTAAGAAATCAAGAATACGTTAAAATGTTTATTCGTTGAAAAAAACGGACTTTAAACGTATAATTATAATGTAAGTAGTACACAAAAAAAGAGGTGAGATTATGTACGAAAGAAATGTTTACACCGAAGGCCAATTGCCAAGTATAGCGATACGGGGAGTCGCACCGTTTCCACATACTGACTTGCGTATTGAAGTCGGCCGTTCAGTGAGTAAAAATGCACTGACAGAAGCCGAGAACAATTATGACGGGTATGTTCTTTTACTTGTGCAAGAAGATCCCACTCACGACACACCAACGAAAGACAATGTCTTAGAATATGGTGTTGTAGCTAAAATTGGAATTAAAATCAAATTACCAAATAAAAACTATAAAGTTAAATTCGACCCGATTATTCGTGCAAGAGTAGATGAAATTACACAAGTGAATCCATTCTTCATGAGCACATTCAAAACAATGCCAACAAAACAAGATGATATTGATCACGAGTTAGCCCTTGTTAGAATGTTAACCAAACAATTACTCGATAATAGCAAACAGGTTTTAAATAACCCTAAACAAGCTATTGAAGCCATTCAAAAAGGCGTCTCAAGTGATAAATTATGTGATTTGGTCGCAAGCAACTTGAAAGTTAGTGAAAATCAAAAGTTCAAATATTTAAAAACAGATTCTTTAAATAAGCGCTTAACGTATTTACTTGAAGATGTTGAAAAAGAAAAATATATGACAGACATTGAAAATCAAATTAACATGACTGTCAAAAAGAACATTGATGAAAACCAAAAAGAGTATTATCTTCGTGAGAAGATGAAGGCCATCCAAGAAGAACTTGGAGACAAGGTGAAAAAAGAAAGCGACATCGAAGAACTAAAAGAACGCATTTTAGCGAAAAAAATGCCGGAACATATTGAAGAAAAAGCGTTATATGAATTACAGCGCTATCAAAGTATTCCAACATCAAGCGGAGAATCTGGGGTTATTAGAACCTACTTAGATTTCTTACTTGATGTACCATGGCACGAAGAAAGTGTGGATGAAACAGATATCCATAAAGCCGAAGATGCCCTTGATAAAACGCATTTTGGACTTGAAAAAGTCAAAGAGCGGATTATTGAGTATTTAGCTGTGAAAATTTTAACCGGGAAAAACCCACAAACAATTCTATGTTTAGTTGGGCCACCTGGTGTTGGGAAAACATCGTTAGCCCAAAGTATTTCAAAAGCATTAGGGCGTAAGTTCGTCAAGCAATCACTTGGTGGTGTCAAAGATGAATCAGAAATCAGAGGACACCGTAGAACCTATTTAGGGGCGTTACCTGGACGTATTTTACAGGGAATGAAAAAAGCCAAAGTCGTCAATCCTGTCTTCTTACTAGATGAGGTAGACAAACTAGGATATGACTACAAGGGTGACCCAAGTGCGGCATTACTTGAAGTATTAGACCCGGAACAAAATGCGAACTTTAGCGATCATTACTTAGAAGATGAGTATGACTTAAGCAATGTCTTATTTATTGCGACAGCGAACTATTTAGGAAACATTCCAGCGCCATTACGTGATCGTATGGAAATTATTGAATTATCAAGTTATACAGAGTTAGAAAAAGTGAATATTGCTAAAATTCACTTAGTTGAGAAACAATTAAGCACACATGGTCTCGATAAAGATAAATTTGAAATTACAGATGATGCGATCTTAGAAATGATTCAAAGTTATACCCGTGAAGCGGGAGTAAGACAGCTAGATCGTCTATTTGGATCATTAGTCCGTAAAGCGATTAAGATTATCTTAGGTGACAAGAAAAAGAAAGTTACTATTGAAAAAGATGACTTACAAGAATTTTTAGGAAAACCTAAATTCAAAAACTCAAAAGCTGAGAAAGATGACCAAGTCGGTGTGGTTACCGGTCTTGCGTATACTCAGTTTGGTGGCGACACCTTACCGGTCGAGGTAACTTACTATAAAGGAAAAGGAAACTTAGTTCTAACAGGTAAACTAGGTGATGTCATGAAAGAAAGTGCTCAAGCAGCTTTAAGTTACGTAAAATCAAACGCCGAAAAGCTTGGTATTGATATGGAATTATTTAAAGAAAATGATATTCATATTCATGTGCCTGAAGGAGCTGTACCAAAAGATGGACCAAGTGCAGGGGTAACGATTACCACTGCGATTGTCAGTGTCTTAACCAATAAAAAAGTTGATCACTTTATCGGTATGACTGGAGAAATCACATTACGTGGACGCGTTTTACCAATTGGTGGACTAAAAGAAAAATCAATTGCCGCGCATCGTAGTGGATTAAAAACAATTATGATTCCATCAGACAATACAAAAGACTTAGAAGACATCCCAGAAGATGTCAGAAAGGACTTAGAAATTGTACCTGTGGAAATGATTGATGAGATTATTACAAGAGCGTTAAAATAAACAGATAAAACACCCAAGTCATTGGGTGTTTTTTTTATGACAATATGGATTGGATTGTGTATTTAGAAATGTGTTAAATTATGATAAAATAGAGAAAAGAGGAGGAAATAATATGAAAACTTGGAATCTCGATGCGTTATATGAATCGTTTGATTCAGAGGCATTTCAACAAGATTTAGCGACAATCGAAGTTGAAATTAAAGCCATGAATGAATTTGCTAAAACAGCCTTTGAAACACCAGATGACGCCAAAGAAAAACTGATTACTTATATTAAGCAACAAGAAAGTCTACAAACATACTTCCGCAAGGCATTTGCCTTTTGTTCATTATCGATTAGTGTTGATGCAGGAAATACTGAGGCACGAAAATATATGAATAAATTACAAGAGTTGTCTAGTAATACAACTTACGCCTCAACACGGTTTACCAAATGGTTACCAACGGTAACAGATCTTGAAACCATTATCGCTAATACTGAAGAATTAAGTGATGCAGGCTACTTTTTAGAACGGACTTTAACCCAAGCAAAACATGTTCTTAGTGATAAAGAAGAAGCGATTATAGCAAAAATGCGTAATACAGGATCGACCGCATGGTCACAGTTACAAGGAGAATTAACTTCAACCTTAAAAGTTGATTATGATGGCAAGCAAATCACCTTGAGTGAAGTTCGTAACCTATCAAGTGATAAGGACCAAGACGTCCGTAAAAATGCCTATTTAGCCGAACAAAAAGCTTATCCCAAAATAGAACAATCTGTGGCTTATGCGATGAATGGGGTTAAAGGTGAAGTCAATACCTTATCTCAATTAAGAGGATATGACAGTCCGCTTGCACAAGCCGTTGAACAATCACGGATGGAACAAGCCACATTAGATGCCTTAATTGCGGCAATGAAAGAATACCTACCTGTTTTTCAAACCTATTTAAAACGAAAAGGAAAATTACTCGGTCATGATGATAAAATCCCATATTATGACTTGTTCGCACCATTAGGTAAAAGTTCACGTACCTTCACTGAAGATGAAGCGATGGACTATATCTTTAAAAACTTTAAAACCTTTAGTGATGACTTAGAAGGATTAGCCCGTCGGGCATGGGATGAAGAGTGGATTGATTTCACACCACGTGACGGTAAACGCGGTGGCGCGTTCTGTTCGAACTTACATCCCATCAAACAATCACGCATCTTAACAAACTTTACAGGAAGCTTTAGTAATGTTATTACGTTAGCCCATGAACTAGGACATGCGTATCATGGTGATCAAATCTTTAAAGAACGGCCAATTAACTCAAGTTATACGATGCCTGTCGCAGAAACCGCATCAACATTCTGTGAAACAATTGTGAAAAACGCAGCGTTAGAGGATGCGAAAAAAGAAGAAAAAATCTTCATTTTAGAACAATCAATTATGGGATCAACACAAGTTATTGTCGATATCTATTCGCGCTTCTTATTTGAATCTAAGGTATTTGAAACACGTAAAGAGACGCCATTAAACGCAGACATGTTAAAAACAATGATGTTAGATGCCCAAAAGGCTGCTTATGGTGACGCCTTAGATGATGAGTTTATGCATCCATATGCGTGGTTAAATAAACCGCATTACTATATCGGAGGACTCTCGTTCTATAACTTCCCATATGCCTTTGGATTATTATTCGCAAAAGGAATTTATGCGGCATATAAAGAACAAGGTAGTGAGTTTGTCGATAAGATTAACTTATTATTACAAAAAACAGGACAAATGTCCGTGGAAGATGTTGCGAGTCTTGTTGGATTAGATGTTTCCGATAAAGATTTCTGGAAAACCAGCTTAGAGGTTATTAAAATAGAAATTGATTTATTCTTAGATTTAACAAAATAAAACGATGATTGCTTTTACCTATCAAAAATAATAGTTAAAACAAACTCACTATTATCATATAAAGTTGATTGGTGAAAAC
>JAASSV010000098.1 GCA_021767685.1 Caryophanales bacterium
CTAAGCGTTATGATCCGCTATATGATATAGCTTGCATGGGAAGTGCCTCTATTGAGTCGGCACTGACATTATTAGAGATATACTTAGATAGAAAGCCTAGTTCAAAAGAAGTAGCCATAATTTATTATTACCGAGCGTTACAAACATTTACGTGGTATCTCATTGCGTTAATAAAACATCAAAAGAATGTTGGGTTAGAGTTTACAATTGACTTTGAAGATATTGCGATTTCGCTAAGGAAAGAAACAGAGAAATTGTGGCAGGAATATAGAAAAATTACAAAAGGTTGACACCAGCCTTTTTTGTTTATAATCCTTATAAATGTAAGTGTTTTCTTTAGCGAAAAAAAGGACTTTGTGCTGTTGTAAAATAAGATGAAATGAGATATAATCTAAACTGTGTGACTATCATTATAATTTCATGAAAATTTATATATTGGAGGTTATTTCATGGCTAAAGAAAAAGTTTTCCAATCGATGGATGGAAATCAAGCTGCTGCTCATGTCGCTTATGCGTTCACTGAAGTTGCAGGAATTTATCCAATCACACCGTCATCACCAATGGCGGAACACATCGATTTATGGGCGTCACAAGGTCAAAAGAACTTGTTTGATATGCCTGTAAAAGTAATTGAGATGCAATCAGAAGGTGGAGCTGCTGGAACAGTACATGGTAGTTTACAATCTGGTGCACTCACAACCACATTTACTGCATCACAAGGGTTATTGTTAAAATTACCTAATATGTATAAGATCGCTGGGGAATTATTACCTGGTGTTATCCATGTAGCAGCAAGAAGTTTAGCTGTACAAGCATTATCAATCTTTGGAGATCATCAAGATGTTATGGCTACACGTCAAAGTGGTTTTGCAATGTTAGCGAGTGGTTCGGTTCAAGAAGTAATGGATTTAGCTGGGGTAGCGCATCTAGCTGCTATCGAATCAAGCATTCCATTCTTACACTTCTTTGATGGATTTAGAACATCTCACGAAGTAAACAAAATCGAAGTTATGGATTATGAAGATTTACGTCCATTACTCAATCGCGATGCTGTAAAAGCATTTAGAAAACGTGCCTTAAATTCAGCGAACCCAGTAACACGCGGGTCAGCACAAAATGATGACGTGTACATGCAAGCACGTGAAATCCAAGATAAATACTATGACAAAGTACCTGATATTGCGGCTAAGTATTTAGAAGAAGTCAGCAAAATTACAGGTCGTACCTATGCACCATTTGTATATTACGGTGCTGAAGATGCAACAGATGTTATTGTTGCTATGGGTAGTGTCACTGAAGCTATCGAAGAAACTGTTGATTACTTAACAAAACAAGGTCGTAAAGTCGGACTATTAACTGTTCACTTATATCGTCCATTCAGCGAAAAATATTTCTTTGATGCATTACCAGAAACAGTAGAACGTATTTCTGTTTTAGATCGTACAAAAGAAAGTGGAAGTGTTGGAGAACCATTATACTTAGATGTTAAATCTATTTTCTATGGTAAAGACAATGCGCCATTAGTATTAGGTGGACGTTACGGATTATCATCAAAAGATACAACACCTGGTCAAATCGTTGCTGTCTTTGATAACTTAGCTGGAAACCAAAAAGATCGTTTCACTATCGGTATTGAAGATGATGTTAATAATACATCATTAGATTATGACTATGTCGATACACAAAGTGAAGATGTAACAGAATTATTATTCTTTGGATTCGGTAGTGATGGTACTGTAGGTGCTTCGAAAAACACAATCAAGATTATCGGGGAAAATACTGATTTATATGCACAAGCATATTCTTCTTATGACTCGAAAAAATCTGGTGGCGTTACCAGAATGCATTTACGTTTTGCAAAAGATCCAATTCGCTCAACATATTTAGTTAACACACCACACTTCGTATCATGTTCTAAAGATTCATATCTTTATACCTATGATATGATTGAAGGATTACGTGAAGGTGGAACATTCTTACTTAACACAGTAACCAACAAAAATGATGTTGCTGCGATGTTACCAAACAAAGTGAAAAAACAATTAGCTGAGAAAAATGCTAAATTATATATCATTAATGCTGTTAAGTTGGCTGAACAAGCAGAACTTGGTGTACGCATTAATACGATTATGCAAAGTGCGTTCTTCGCCTTAAACGAACAAATTATGCCATATGAAAAAGCAAAAGAGTTAATGAAAAAATATGCGAAGAAAACATATGGTCGTAAAGGTCAAGACATCGTTGAGAAGAACTACAAAGCAATCGAACTTGGAAAAGAAGGATTGGTTGAAGTACCAGTTGATCCAAGTTGGAAAGATCTTGAAGTTAAAGAAGCAGAAGTTCAACAAGATTTACCTGACTTCGTTAAAAATATTGCAGAGCCTGTTAACCGTATTAAAGGATATGACTTACCAGTTAGTACCTTTGAAGGGTACGAAGATGGAAGCATGGCACCAGGATCAACTGCTTATGAAAAACGCGGTATCGCTAACTATGTACCACAATGGTTAGAAGATAACTGTATCCAATGTAACCAATGTGCGTTCGCATGTCCTCATGCTGTTATTCGTCCATTCTTATTAACTGATGAAGAGTTAGAAAATGGACCAGACGATATGACAACAATCGATGCACGTGGTAAAGGTATCAGTGGATTACATTACAAGATCCAAATTTCTACACTTGACTGTACTGGATGCGGTGTCTGTGTTGAAGCATGTCCTGCAAAAACTAAAGCCTTAGCAATGAGCCCTATCGGGGAAGAAATTGAAAAAGGTGAAGTTCAAAATGCAGAATACTTATTCAATGAAGTAACGTATAAAGATGAACTTGTTAACAAAACACAAAACTCGAAAAACTCACAATTCGCTAAACCATTATTTGAATTTAGTGGTGCATGTGCTGGTTGTGGAGAAACACCATATGTTAAGTTAGTAACGCAACTCTTTGGTGAACGTTTACAAATCGCTAATGCGACAGGATGTTCAAGTATTTATGGAGCATCATTCCCTGCGACACCATTTACAACATTAGATAATGGACGCGGACCTGCATGGGCAAACAGCTTATTTGAAGATAATGCTGAGTTTGGATTCGGTATGTTACACGGTAACCAAACATTACGTTCACGTGTGCACAACTTATTCGCTGAGAATAAAGATGCGGCACCAAAAGAAGCTGCAGAGTTAATGCAAAAATGGTTAGAAAACGAAGATGATGCAGATGTGTCATTAGAAGTTTACAACAAGTTATTACCATTATTAGAAGATGTTAATGACGATTATGCAGAAGACATTAAAGAATTATCTAACTACATCGTTAAACAATCTAATTGGGTAATTGGTGGAGACGGATGGGCATATGACATCGGATACGGTGGATTAGACCACGTTATCGCTAACCAAGAAGATATTAACATTTTAGTACTTGATACACAGGTATATTCAAATACTGGTGGACAGTCATCAAAAGCTGCTCCTAGTGGATCAATTGCGAAATTTACTGCTGCAGGTAAAAACGGTAAACGTAAAGACTTAGCAGCTATGGCAATGAGTTATGGTCATGTATACGTGGCACAAGTAAGCCATGGTGCAAGCCAACAACAAGTTCTTAAAGCCTTCCGTGAAGCGGAAAGTTATAAAGGACCAAGTATCATCATTGCATACTCACCATGTATTGCACACAAAATCAAAGGTGGACTTACCAATTCACAAAATCAAGCTGCACTTGCAACTGAATGTGGATATTGGCCAACCTTCAGATATGATCCTCGCTTAGAACCACAAGGTAAAAACCCATTCCAGTTAGATTCTAAAGCACCGAAATGGGAAAAATATGAAGAGTTCTTAATGAACGAATCACGTTATGCACAGCTCTTTGATATTAACAAAGATCAAGCACAAGCATTACTGGATGCGAACTTAAATGATGCACAACGTACTTACAAAATGTACAAACGTTATGAAGCGATGGACTACAGTCTAGAAGAATAACATGTTATAATAGGTGATACTCTCGAGTATCACCTATTTTTTAAATAAACAGGGGGAAGATTTATGCGTTATATTATATCGATTGCGTTACCAATCATACTCATCGCATTGGCCTTTACATCAATGTATCATTATCAAAAAAACATGTTTAAAAACTTTATCCAAGAAACAGCGAAATCATACGCCTTATCAACAGTGATCATTGCCTTAGCAAAAACGCTAGTGGCATTAGTTTTACTGGTCTTTGTGCACAATTCTTTTCATGACAATCATTACTTAGAGTTGATATTATATCTCGTTGTATTTTTATTATTTTCAGTAATTCAAAGTGCCCATTCATGGGGCGGCTTTTTAACAAGAAATAAATTATTTTACTATCAGACCAGATCGCTTGTCATCAATGAATCAAGACGATTTAGTCAACTATTTAATTGGTTTAATGAACATTATCAAGAACACTCTAAAACAGCCATTAAAGTAGGGGTTGTAATCGTATTTATTCTTGTCTTCTTACCAAACTTCTCAGTATTGATTACGACTAATATTTTATTTATTGTTTTAATAACAGCTTTGATTATCGTGAGCCTTGTCTTTAATCAGCTCATCTATTTTGGGTTAATTGTCTTATTATTATTTCAATTACAGCCAGAAACGCTAACATTTGAATCCTTTGATCTATTATTGATGTCATTGGCATTTATTGTTTTATTTGTTGGATTATCGATTGATCACAGACTCCAACAAAAGATGTTTTTCTTGATTACGATGATGCCGGTCAAACGTTTTAATTTTAAGTTAGGATATCA
>JAASSV010000099.1 GCA_021767685.1 Caryophanales bacterium
ATTTTAGTCCGGGTTTTTATTTTAGGAGGACAAGGTGCCCCGTTAGGTGTCACATATGTTGTTATACAGGCGATTGCGATGTTTCTATATAAACGCTATTTTTATAATGAAGATGAACATTCTGCCATGACAACATCGTTAAGATTATTATTTGTATCTTTTATTTTACAATTATACCTACTCTTTTCAGCGTATATCTTTTTACCAAGTGATATTGCCCAAGGGGCTGTGAGTAATAACTGGATGTATCTATTAACAATCTATCCTGTTATTGTGTTTATTTTTGCACTGGTTGTTGGATACCGAAAAGAATATTATGAAAATAGGCAAGATGCGATTGTCAGTGAACGGTTTTTTGAGTTAATTTTAGAGCGGTCACCTAATCCGATTATAATATATGATGAACTAGGTAATATTCAACATGTGAATGAGGCATTTATTAAACAATCAGGATATAAGAGAGATGAGTTTAATACATTATATGAATGGTTTGATATAGTTAAAACTAATGATGATGAAGAGTCACGTTCTCACGTGGGAATTGATGCGATGGTAACTCATATACCACAAAGTGAGCATAAGATAACAACCAAACATAATGGTGTTCGGATTTGGACTATCGAACGCAAACACGCAGGTGAATTACCAGATGGACGCCGTATCTATATCTCGATTGCCACAGATATTACCGAACAAAAAGACTATCAAGAAGAACTATTAACAATATCTTATAATGATTTTTTAACCGGATTGCGTAATCGCAGATATTATGATGAGAAGTTCAAGACAAAAACATTAGATGAGAAAAAAACTTTTGTTATTTACGGAGACATGAACAATTTAAAAAGTCTCAATGATTATTATGGGCATGCCAAAGGTGATGAGGCAATTAAAAATTGTGCTCATGTATTAAAAGATGTCTTTGGTGAAGAATCTAATATTTTTCGATTTGGTGGCGATGAGTTTTTGATCCTAACTCAATGTAGCAGCAAAGAAATTTGTCTCAATAAGTTTAACGAAGTAAATAAACGATTGTCACAGTATGATTTTAACGAAGTTCCAATTGATATCTCTTTAGGGATTGAACCACTCAGTGAATCAAATAGTTTGGATGAAGCCATTATGAAGGCAGAAAGTCGGATGTATGAATATAAAATATTTGATTCCGCAAGTGCCCGTTCGGGAACGGTTGATGTTATTTTAACGATGTTATTTGAAAAAGATCCGGAAACAGAAAGACATTGTAAACGGGTTCAACGGATGTGCCGTGTCTTTGCCGAAAAACTTGACTTAAGTCCTAGTGAAAGTGGGTTATTATTACGAGCAGGACTCTTACATGATATTGGAAAAATTTTAATTCCAACATCCATCATATTAAGTAAACAGCGGTTAACTAATGAAGAGTATGAGATTGTAAAAAAACATAGTTATTTAGGCTACCGTATCTTATCAAGCAAAGGGTATTTAAAACGTATTGGTGACATCGTTCTAGCCCACCATGAACATATAGATGGTGGTGGCTATCCTAACCAATTAAAAGGAGAGGAGATACCATATTTTGCCCGTGTATTAAGTATCATTGATGCCTTTGAGGCGATGACAAGTGTTCGATCATATCGTGAGAAGCGAACAAATGAAGAAGCCATCCAAGAATTAAAACGCTGTAGTGGGACACAATTTGATGCTGAGTTAGTCAAACAGTTTATAGACGTTGTTCCAGACATGCCGGAATACCGGCCTTATGCTAAAGAGATAGTATATGAGTAGTAAATATGTAAAGCACTCTTAGAACTTGAAAAGTCTAAGAGTGCTTTTTGTTTGTCATTCTGTATTGTCTGCTTTTTTGTAATACAACTTTTTATCTTCTTCATTAAAGAAAGCATCAGTTAGTAAGGCACTGACGATAAAGACAATCAGCATCGTAATATTAATAATGGCAGGTAGGTAATATCCAATTGCTGTTATTTGGAAAAAGATAATCGGAAGTTTTAACGAACTCCAAACCATTAAAAAGAAGATGACATTACTATACTTTGCGCCTTTTTTCAGCATTAAATGAGCGATTGGGAAAGCAACAAGAGTAGGCCCGGCACTAAACGCGCCCAAGAAGAAGGCTAATACCATTCCTTTTGCTTTTGAGTGTTCTCCCATATGTTCAATAATTGTTTCTCTTGGTACCCACACATCAAATAGGCCAATGATTAAAAAGATAGGGGGGATAATGAGTAACATTGAAATAAATTGGAATAAGGTATTTTCTAACGCTTGATAAGTTAAAGAAATATCAACAAAACTCATTATAAGTAGAATTACTAATCCAAGGGTTAAAAACTTGTTTTTCTTAATAAAGGTTACCATGACTGCATCACCAACACCACAAGCACAACAACAATTGCGCCAATAAAGCTAATCACATTTCTGTAAATCGCTGCTTTTTTATTAAAATAGGTGGATTCTGCGGCAAAATAGACGAGACCGACACTCATTAAGGTAACTAAAAATCCAGCAATTTGAGGCAAGGCTGCGCCTTGTTCAATTAATTCTGCACCAAGCGGGTAGGCAATAAAGGGACTCATGAATGTAATACTTCCTAACGTAAGACCCAGGATGTAGCCTAAAACTCCACTTTCTTCTCCTAAAATGTTACTGATGAATACAGGGGTAATTAATGTTAAAATGATTCCTACAATTAAAAAAAGAGGTAATAAGATTGGAACAATCTTTTTAAACTTCTTAAATCCTTTTTTAATCGCAAGATACGTTTTCTGTTTATCTTTTATAAATGAGATTGTTAATAAGAGTAGTCCAATCCCATAGATAATGATCGTTTCTAAGCTCATTATATCAACTCCAAATTATAGTATAGAGAAGTTCATACTATAATTCAAGTAAAAAGTTCGCACAAGAAGTATTTTACAATTTGTACTCCATTTTTCTAAATAATAAAGACATAAGATAATGATATAATGTATTATTATTTATAAGTATAGAAACACATTTAAAGAGCCTTATTATAGGATTTTATGATAGATATGTTATAATAAGTTGAAGGAGAGATTTCATGGATAATTTTAAATTTTATAGTCCAACTGAGTTCATCTTTGGTAAAGATGTTGAACAAGAGGTGGGCAAACGACTAAAACAAGAAAATGTAACAAAAGTGTTATTTCACTATGGCGGTGGAAGTATTAAGAGAAATGGTTTATATGATACGGTCATTAAGTCATTAAACGAAGAGAATATTGATTTTGTTGAACTGGGTGGTGTGAAACCCAACCCAATTGATGGATTAGTGTATGACGGAATCGAACTCTGTCGTAAAGAGTCTGTTGATTTTATTTTAGCTGTTGGTGGTGGGAGTGTGATTGACTCCGCTAAAGCGATTGCAGCTGGCGTGAAATATGATGGTGACTTCTGGGACTTTTTCGATCATAAAACAACGGTTAAAGAGGCGTTACCTGTCGGTGTTATTTTAACCATTCCGGCTGCCGGTTCTGAAGGATCAAGTGCGGCTGTTATTACAAAAGAAGACGAAGGATTAAAACGAGGTATGGGCTCTGATTTATTACGGCCTGTGTTTAGTTTTAGTAATCCAGAGTTGACGTATAGTTTACCGATGTGGCATACAGCTGCTGGGATTGTCGATATGATGGCTCATATCTTTGAACGCTATATTACAAAATCTGAAAATGTGGTCTTAACAGATCGTCTATTAGAAAGTACCTTAGTATCGATTATGGAAGCGGCTCGTGTCATTATTACTGACCCAGAAAACTACGAAGCTCGCGCAACAATTTGTTGGGCAGGAACAATTGCGCACAACGGTATTTTAGGTGTTGGGCGTGAAGAAGAATGGACTACTCATGGTCTAGAACATGAACTGAGCGCATTATATGATATGACACACGGGGCTGGACTTGCGGTCATGTTCCCAGCGTATATGATGTACACACTTAATGAAGATATCGATCGTTATTATCGATTAGCCACCGAAGTCTTTGGTGTTCCTCATGATTATGAACACAAAGAACGTGTTGCTGAAGAAGGAATTGTTCGACTTGTTGGATTCTTTAATGAAATTGGTATGCCAACGTCATTAGAAGAAGCCGATGCTAAAAAAGAAGATATTCCAAAATTAATTGAAAAACTTAAAATAAATAAAGGCGAATCATTTGGTAACTTTACAACACTCACATTAGATGACGCTAGAGCAATATACGAACTTGCAAGTGAAGAAGAATAATTGATAACTACCTTCATACAAAACAGTATGAAGGTAGTTTTTTATATCACTAAAAGTAGATTAAATATCCCTTATTTATTGTCCCTAATTATGATATAATTAAGCCAAAGATGCATGAGTAAAGGGGACAGATTATGCCTATATTTAAAGTATTATTATTTATATTTATTATTGCGATTACCTTCATGATTATGAAGAAGTACCGGATGAATATTAAGCAACGACTGATTGTATTAGTTGGCCTATATGTTGTGTTCAGCAGACATCTTTCATCCGAGGATGTTGTGTGGCAAATGATACCACTTTATATGGCAATCGTACTTGTTACATTTCTATTGATTTTAGATTATGTCTGGTTTTTTGAGAAACGACAAAAATTACGACTAACGCTTATTATTGTCTTGATTACCTGTATTGTTGTTTCTGGGTTGGCAACTTATGTTTTTCCTATAGAAGACATGCCTACGC
>JAASSV010000100.1 GCA_021767685.1 Caryophanales bacterium
ATTGATAACCCATAAGATATTTTTATTTACCCGATTACGTCGGTATAATACACTGGTGTCATCCAAAATATCAACACCCGCTTCAAAGTTAAAACGCTCGGTAAATTTACGAATAAACCACCGGTAATACACGCGTACTTTTCGTCGAAATGTTGACGTTTCATGTTCTTCTTTTTTCTTATCTTCTTTATAATATACGCCGGCTTTCTGAGCGATATTTTTAAAGAAGCTGGCGAGTTTATCAATAAACGTCTGTTTATTAGGATCTACGCCTTCATTGAGTTTATCATAATATTTTTTCAGTTCTTCAGGTTCTTCTTTCGTTTTATCCGAACTAAAAAAATCATCTAGGCGTTTATTATTCTTCGCCATAAGGGTCACCCCCCTCTATTAAATGTCGAGTTGTATCTCCTCGATATTTGGATCTTTTCGTGCTTCTTCTTCGTTGGTCATTTGCGCTACACGTGTACTTGCTGCAGCAGCTATCGCACCAACAATATCATCTAAAAAGGTATGGCAAATACCATTTTCTTTTTTACCATCACTATTTAAACGATCAACAACCAATGGTTTGTTGACATCGATATCACCAAAGTTTGTCTTACCAATTGTACCATAAAGTCCGGCAAGTTCAAGCCCAAATAGCTCATCAATACCAAACATACCAAGATCCGTTTTTAATATATTCAAGATTGGACCTTTAAAAGCTCCTTCATCAGTTAAGCGATCAATTTCAGCACCGAGTTGTAAGATGTGGAAAGTGTCACGTAAACTAAGAATTTTACGGACTGATTCAACACAATCAGCCATCGAAATCTCACTTGACCATTTCGATTGTTGGCGGTAAGCTATCTCAGCAATTTCTTTGACCGTTACTGTTCGTTCATTTAATGTTGCGATATTCATGTTTAACATTTCATCTCGCGAATAAAGCGACCGTTCTTTCATAATGACCTCCTAGTAATAATGTAATTATATTATATCACAGAAATTGCTTAATGAAACACTTTTCTTAAGGTTATAAGTTTTCGACCTGCTCCATTTAAAAACTGAAATGTTGGCGTTTTTTTCTTTCCCGCTAACTGAACTTCGTAAATATCGAGATACCCATCTTTAACTTTAAGTCTAAAATATCGTTTCTCAACTGCGACAATTGTGCCGTTATCTAAGCCTTTATGCGTATCTTTTAACGGATCATCTGATGGTCTTCCATCATAGATTTTTAAACGTTGGTTGTCAATCTTAAGATAACATCCTGGTTCAGGTAAAAACGCTCGTAATTGACAATCCAATTCTTCCTTTGACCGGCTTAAATCTAAACGCTCTTCATGCTTCTTAATATTATAGGCATAAGTGACTTCGGACTCATCTTGTTTAATCCGTTTTGCGGTTCCGTCAATGATACTTGGTAGTGTCTCAAGTAATAAATCGCGGCCAACAATACTTAACTTCTCAAACAAGGTCCCCTTGGTATCTTTTTTTGTTATTGGAATTGAACGCTGTGAAATAATATCACCGCTATCCATTGCCATAGCCATATACATTATCGTTACACCTGTTTCTTCATGACAGCGCATAATTGCCCGTTGAATAGGTGCACCTCCACGTAACTTAGGTAATAAACTTCCATGAACATTGATCGCACCAAGTGGTGGTGCAAACAATACTTCTTTAGGGATAATTTGTCCATAAGCGGCAGTAATAATAATATCTGGATGCGTTTCAATTATTGGATCAAAGTCAGTTTTTATTCGCCTTGGTTGAAATACAGGGATTTTTAGTTCTTTTGCGGTAACCTTCACTGGGGGTTCTTGAATCCGTTGTTTCCGGCCAACTTTCTTGTCGGGTTGTGTCACCACTAAGTTTACGCCATATTTCTCATGAACTTCCTTTAAAATTGGAACAGCGAAATCTGGGGTACCCATAAATACAACATTCATATTTTTCACTCCTATAATAAATTCGGATGGCGATCAATTGCAATCGCGCATTCTGTTTGATATGTATCATATATATTTTGTAAAACTTCATGAATATTTTTTTCTTCATCATACTTGATGATAATCTGAGCCCGATAGCGATTATTAATCCGAGCAACTTTTGGTAATACTGGACCTAATACTTGTGGATTGTTGGTCGCATCATGACGAATTTTTAAGACGATTTTTGTCCCTATTTTCAGAACTTTTTTAACATCTTTATCACTTACTATAATCTGTATTAACTCCTTAACTGGACGATAGCCACTTAAAGATCTAATATGTATTTCCTCTTTATAAAAGCCAATATAGTCATGATGTTTGGCATATTGAATCGCATAATGATCTTGATTATACGTTTGAATAACAACTTCACCTTGAATCTGATGGCGTCCTGCCCGACCACTCACCTGTGTTAATAATTGAAAAGTTTTTTCGATAGCTTTATAATCCGGTAGATGTAAGGACATATCCGCAGCTAAGACGCCTACTAATGTGACATTTGGATAATCTAATCCCTTCGCAATCATCTGTGTTCCAATTAATATATCACCCTTATGTTCAAACTCATGCAAGAGTTTTTCATGACTGTTCTTTTGCGTTGTTGTGTCTCTATCCATACGGATAATTCTAGCATCAGGAAATAATTCAGTCATAATTTCTTCAACTTTTTCAGTCCCGATACCCATATATCTAATATGTTTGCTTTGACAGTGTGGGCACGCATTAGGATTGGCTGTCTCATAGCCACAATAGTGACATTTTAAATGGTTGTGCCGATCATGATATGTTAGTGAAATATCACAGTTTGGACACATAATGACTTCTCCACAACTGCGGCACATCACAAAGGTTGAATGACCTCTTCGGTTTAATAATAACATGACTTGTTCTTGTTTGTTTAAACGGTCCTCAATCAATCCGTGTAGTCGTTTCGATAAGATACTTCTATTTCCTTGTTTAAACTCCTCTGTCATGTCTTCAATATAAACATCAGGTAACGTCGTTGCATTTGCACGGTAAGGCAATTCAAGCAAGTGATATCGTCCTTGAAGTGCATAATAATAACTTTCTACTTGTGGTGTTGCACTACCAAGTACAAGCGGAATATCGTAAGTTTCTGCCCGCATTTTTGCAACATCTATTGCATGGTAAGTTGGAGATGATTCTTGTTTATAGGTATCTGAATGTTCTTCATCAATAATGATCATACCAAGATTTGTAAATGGGGCAAAAATGGCACTTCTTGCGCCCACGACAACATGAACTTCCTCGCGTTTAATCTTCCGCCATTCATCGTACTTTTCACCGATACTTAAATGACTATGTAAGACAGCAACATCATCTTTAAAGCGTCCTCGAAACCGTGACATCATCATTGGTGTTAAGCTGATTTCCGGGACTAAAACAATGGCTTGTTCACCACGGGCTATAACAGATTCGATTAAGTTAAGATATATTTCAGTCTTACCACTACCAGTAACACCATGAAGTAAATAGACATCATAGTGATGATGAGCATCGTTAATAGTATCAAAGGCAACTTGTTGTTTTTCATTTAATACAATGTCTTTATCAAGTGGTGCCGTTAGCGTATCAATTTCTCGATATGCTTCTTCTGACACAGTTTTTATTATTCCTTTTTTCTCTAAAGACGAGATTGTTGAATACGGCGCATTGGTCTCTTCAATGACCTTCTTTTTCAAACTCTTAGGATGTGTTTTAAGATACGTGATAACAGCCTGTTGTTTCGATCCTCTCACTTCAGTTTCTGCATCAAGTAAGACAATGTAGTCGTCATATTTTTTATTATACTTTTGTGTGATTTCAGTTGATATATCAAGAACATCATCACGGACTAAGCGTTTAATTTGAGGATGGTGGTTTTGATCAATCTGCGTTAATTTCACTTTAGTTTTATGATCAAATAACGCTTTAATGTCACTCGGTAGATGTTCAGGGTTTTTTACGGTCACATATTTTGTATAATTTGACTTTAACGCACTCGGTAACATCGCTTGTAAATTACTGACTAAAGGACTTATATTGCGATAGGATAGTTCTTTAGCTAAGCGAATTAACTCCGGTGTCAAGGTTGGCGTTAAGTCAATGATTCGTGTAATATGTTTGAGATTTTCGTAATCCGAATGTGCTTTGATATCAAGAACATATCCCATGATTTTACGACGTCCAAAAGGAACGATTACACGCATTCCAATTTCGATGATATCATCATACATCTCTGGAATTTTATAATCGTATGTTTGGTCTACTTGATGGACTTTAATGTCAACTAATATTGCTGCGATCATAACATCACCTACAAATTATGGGTAAATCGTTTAGGATCAGATAAAAAGTGTTTCAAAAAACTGACTTGTTCAATATCATCATAATTGATCGGATGAATATCTTTGTCAAATTCATATATCTTAGCGTCAGGTAACGCCATTAAAATCGGACTGTGTGTTGCGATAATAACCTGTGCACCTGCTTGTGTTAAGTCATAGAGTAAGACCAATAATTGATATTGGTTGATGGTCGATAACGGGGTTTCTGGTTCATCTAAAAAATAGACTGCTTTACTGTGCAATCGAGCTTTAAAAAATGACAAGAACCCTTCTCCATGACTTTGCGTTTCTAAGGCTTTTTCAAATGCACTATTTAATGCGGAAAGTTCTTTATAAAAGGGGCCGAGTAGTAAACTTCTCGCATACTCATTTTTA
>JAASSV010000101.1 GCA_021767685.1 Caryophanales bacterium
AAAGAAATTAATAGGGACAGAAAGGCAATATATAGCGTGTTTATAATGATAAACCCAACACTATATAAATTAGACACAAAGGCTTTTCCTTCAAGCCAAGTTGTTCCGGTTAAAAAGCGCCACAAGTTCACTCGTCCAACACCATCATTATCGGTCACAAAAGGTATCACTCCTTCTGCAGTGACGAAAACAATAATGATAACGATGAATGAGGCACTGATTATTGTCGCTAATAAGAAAAATCCTTTGATAACAAAATCAATGACATCATTCTTTGTGTGTAAATGTAGCTTTGACTGTAGTTTCTTTAATATGTTAGTCACTGGTACTCCTCCTTATATCGCAAGAAAAGCCCCCAATGTATAAGGGCTGTTTCTTGATATAATTAAAATAAAAGGTATGAAAATTATTATTAGTTGTTAGTCTAGTAGTTCATCCCAAGTGGTAATCTCACCACTATAGATGTTTTTAAGATCTTCAGCAGTCACACTATCAAGTTCATTGTTTAAGTTAACAATGGCAACAATCGCATCCCATGCTAATTGACCTTGTGTTCCATCTGCACCATTTTCAGAATCTTTGAACGGACGTGATGCAAATCCGATATGTTTGTAATTATCTCCATCTTTTTCGCTACCTTGTGTACGTTTGAATCCATCAGATGATCCTGTATGGTCATGCTCTGGAACAAAGTCTCCACATTTTGGTGCGAATGATGCGGATAAAGCTTCAGCTATTTTTTGAATTGAGTCTGATCCACCAAAGCGAATCACAACATCGCTATTATCTTGATTACAGACATCATGCTCAGCAGCAATACTATCCCAAGTTTCTTTACTATCTAGTGGGACTGCGCCTTCATTTGTAATGATATCTGCGCCATCTGTTGTTTCCATGAATGCTACAAATGCTAATACGATATTCTTTTCAGTATCACTCTCATAGTCATCCATCGCTCTAGTTACATAGTTGAATGGACGTTTTAAGCCATAAGTATTGTTAACAACATTTTGAACATTTGGTTCAACACCATCAAATTGTAATCCTTTAACATCGTCATTTAATGTTGCTAATGAGATATATCCAATTCCATACTCATCTGTTGTTACTGAGTTTAAAATTCCTGTATTGTCTTTAATAACAAATCCGTCGACTAAGACACTGTCATCCTCCGCAGCATCGTCAAATCCGATACCACCCATAAATCCAGCACGTGTTCCACTTGATGTGTCACGTGTATATACGGTAATGTTACTCGATGCATCCCATCCTGCATCAGTTCCCCCGCACGCACTAAGCGTTAATGCAAATACAAATACTGTAACAAGTGTAATTAATTTTTTCATTCTGTTGTTTCCTCCTCAAATTATCTTACAGTACAACTATAGCATTTTAGTATGTAGTCTTAATTTGAGTTATGTAAAACTTATGTTAACAAATATCATAAAACTGTAAAAAAAAGACGAGATTTCTCTCGTCTTTCTATATATATATTATTTTAAACTAGCTTGTATCCGATCCCTCTAACTGTTTTGATATGATTGGCATCTGGATCAATTTTGTCTCTTAACTTAAAAATATGAACATCAACGACTCGTGAATCACCATCATAACTAAACCCCCATAGGTTAGTTAGTAACTGATCGCGAGATAACGCTTTTCCTTTATTCTTAAGCAAATAGAGTAACAATTCAAATTCTTTTAATGTTAAGTCTATCTTTTCATCATTGCGGTAAACTTCATAACTACTTTGAACAAGTTTTAAATCATTGTAATATAAGATATCATCATTTTTCATTAATCCTTGACGTCTTAATCCAGCTTTGATTCGGGCTAATAGTTCACGTGGAGAAAATGGCTTTTTGATATAATCATCTGCCCCAACATCAAACCCTTTGATGACATTATACTCATCATCTAAAGCCGTTAACATAATGATATATACGTCATTGCCTTCTTCACGGAGTTTCTTACAAATTTCCATACCATCCATATTCGGTAACATTAAATCAAGTAACACAATATCATAATGTTTTGTACTTGCTTTTTTATAGCCTTCAAATCCGTCTAGTGCGGAATCCACTTCATATCCGATTTGCGATAAATCATATTCGATCATCCGTTGAATTGCTTGTTCATCTTCGATAATTAGTATTTTTGCCATAGCTCACACCTCTTATCTTAACTATACCACAACTGTATCAAAACTGTGAAAAACTAACAATCTTTTAACAAAAGTAAACGATTTTTAAACTTCGTAATCCATTTCGTCATTGTAGTAATAATCTTGTGTTACATTGATAACGATATTATTACAATGGTCTCCAATACGTTCAATATTGGATAAAATATCAACGTATAATCCATCTTGTGTTTCTGATGCTTGTTTATTATTGATTCGCATAATATGACGCTTTCTATTCTTGATAACTAAGCGATCAATGACATCTTCACGATCCATAACTTTTTTCGCTGTAATTCTGTCTTGTGTATCAAACGCATCAATGGTTAACGCAATAGTTTCACTAACCACTTCATATAATGTGCGCAACTCATTTAAGGCATCTTCACTTAATAAGATTTTGTCTTCATATCGGTTTTCAAAGAACTGAAGCAAGTTTGTACAATGGTCTCCAATACGTTCAAAATCTCTAATAGTATCAACAAACGCAGCTTGATCTGATGATGCATTTTTATCTAAATCGTTTTGGGCAATCTTAACTAAATAATCATGAGCTTTCTTATCAATGGTATCTAACATCTCTTCAATTTGCATTCCGTTCTCAAAGACTTTTTTATCTTCTTTAAATGAGTATTGAACGGTTGAGGCAAACATTTGTTCTGTTAATCTACCCATGTTAAGAACCACTTTCTTCGCACTCTCTAAGGCTAATGCTGGTGCTTCAACTATGAGTTCTTCACTCAAGACATCAACATCAACATCAATGAGTCCATCATCACCACGAATAATGAATTTCGCAATATTGACTAAGTGATTAATAAACCAGAACATAATAAAGGTGTTGATAAAGTTAAACCCCATATGGGCAAAACTGATTGTCATTGCCGCATTCTCACCATTTAACACCGTATCTTGTAAGTACTGAATAACGCGGGTATATGGTGTTAAGAATAACATAAATAACAAACTACCAAGCACATTAAAAATAACATGAACTGCGGCCGTACGTTTTGCGGCGATACTTCCACCTAATGCAGCTAAGACGGCAGTTACGGTTGTTCCAATATTGTTACCAAAGGTAATGGCTACAGCGCCAATAAGCGGTACTGCTCCTGTTGTATATAGTTCTTGCAGTATCCCAATGGTCGCACTACTTGATTGAATAGCTGCTGTTGTTCCAGCTCCAACCAACAATCCTAATACCGGATGTAACGCTACTTCTTGTAATGCATTCGCAAACCATGGTTGGTAAGCCAGTTGTTTTAATGCGCCACCCATAACATCAAGACCAAAGAATAACATACCAAATCCAAGTAACACGCCACCAAATTGACGATATTTCTTACGTGAGCTAAAGAATGCTAAAAAGCTCCCTGCTGCCATAATTGGCAATGCATATGCTTTAATTTTAAGCCCCAATAAAAAGGATGTTACTGTTGTTCCAATATTCGCCCCTAAAATGATTCCTACAGCTTGAGGCAATGTCATTAACCCCGCACGTACAAGCCCGATCGTTAATGCCGTTGTCCCAGAAGACGATTGGATGAGTCCTGTAATAACAATACCAACAATAATCCCTTTAATTGGTGTGTTGGTTGATTTTTCTATAATTAATTTTAACTTATTTCCCGCAATAGCTTTGAGTGAATCTCCCATTAAATTAATCCCATATAAGAAGATCCCTAGTCCTCCTAAAATCTCAAAAATCGTTACCTGCCAATCAATTGGCGTGGCATCTGCTAGTAAAAACATGAATTTCCTCCTTTATGATTACCAAACAAAATATATCATAAAATTAACCAAAATGAAATAATTAAATGATTATTTAATATTAATTAACAATTCCTTAACAAAAGGAGTGTAACTCATAAAAAAAAGGACTTATTGTCCTTCTTTATATGCTTTTGCAAGTTTATCTGCATCTTCTAATAATAAATCCGTACGGTCCCATGTTCCTAAACTAGCACCGCTAGCCATCGCATGGCCACCACCATCATACTTAGCCGCAAGTTCATTAATTGCTGGACCTTTAGAGCGTAAACGGCATCTTACAATGCCTTCCTCATATTCCGCAAAGAGTGCCCAAATCGGACAATCCTTAAACTTGCCAAGTTCATTCACAAGACTCGTTGCTTCTTCTAAATCAACATCAAACTCTTCTAAATACTTTGGTAATATCTTAAAGTAAACAACACCATTCTCTGTCTTTTTATAGTTTTGTAAGACAAACCCTTTAAAACGCGTGAAATTTTCAGTCCGAGTGTCTAAATAATCATACACATCTCTCGCATCTAGTCCAACATCATAAAGCATAGCCACATTACGGAATGTATCCCCATCAACACCACTATACTTAAACCGTCCGGTATCCGTTAATGTCCCAAAGAACAAGGCATCTGCGGCGTCTTTTGTTAAGACATACTCATCTTTAAATGTATTATATAAATCGAGAATAATTAATGCTGCTGCTGGACG
>JAASSV010000102.1 GCA_021767685.1 Caryophanales bacterium
ATTTTGAAAATGGCACCACAATATCCACCTACGACTAAAGATGCACGGACCATTTATTTCACACGCCAAGTAAATGATGGCTACATGACGTCAGATGTTGTTGACGATCCATTTGAAGTAGCTGAAATTGAAAATGGTGAATGGCAAGAGTGTGCTGATAAAGAATGGTATTGTGAACGTGTAGATGATATTGGAGACTCAGTATACTATCGCATTTACAAACCGATTCCAGTAAGTACACAATTTTTCACATGGGTGAAAAACATCGTCACAGATTGGAACTGGGGGTATTCAACACGTGTACAAGTAAACGTACCTGTATTTGATGTGTTGAAAACACGATTACCAGTAACCATTCGTTTAAATATTATTTCATTATTCTTCTATATACCTGTTGGGTTTGCATTAGGTATTATAGCTGCATTAAACAAGAACTCAGTCATTGATAACATTATTTCATTAGGGGTTATGATTTTCATATCTGTTCCTAGTTTTGTTGTTATGACATTATTGGTTATGTTCTTTGGATACGAGTTAGGGTGGTTCCCCGCTCAGTTTCCGTCTCAGGACCTTGAAGGTTCAATTCAGTTCTGGGGATTATTCTTACCAGTATTTGGGCTTAGTTTCGCAGCTATCGCTAGTTTAACACGTGTTTCTCGTGCTGAATTAACGGAGGTTCTTACCAGCGAATTCTTACTCTTAGCAAGAACGAAAGGATTGACACGCCGTCAAGCCGTTATTCGTCATGCGATGAGAAACTCAATGGTACCACTTGTTCCCGGAATTATTTTCTCTTTCGTTGGACTGTTAAGTGGATCAGTTATTATTGAGCGAATCTATGGTATTCCAGGAGCCGGTAAATTATATTTACAAGCACTTGTTAAAAATAGCTACGATTACAACTTATTATTAGGTCTTACTGCGTTCTATACCATTATTTCATTATTTGCAGTATTGATCGTTGACCTCTCTTACGGGTTAGTAGATCCTCGAATTAGAATGGGGGCAAGAAAATAATGAATGAAAAAGAGAAAAAGCAATTAGATTTATCAAAAGAAGATTTTGAGTTTGTTCAAGCGGAAGAAAAGATTTTTGATAAGAAGTTTGAAACTAAACCGATTGGATATTTCAAAGATGCGATGATTCGTTTCTCTAAAAATAAAACAAATGTTATCGCAACAATTATTCTTTTCTCCATCATTTTAGGAACGATAATTTTCCCGCTAGTTAGTCAAAAGAATGCAACAGAGTTGGAAGAAGAATTATCATTCTTACCACCACGAATTCCAATTGTTGAAAATTGGGGAATCTTTGATGGAACATCAACCAAAACAGAAGAACCTGTTGATCGCTCGACTATTAATAATGATGAATATCCAGAGTTGCCTGAAGGATTAGGAATCCCTGCTGGATATCCTGTTGAATCAATCAATATGGATACCTTAGTTAACTATGAAATTGCTTGTTCAACGAAAACTGAAAGTTGTCAAGGTGGGGTAGTTGAATTTGCCCTTGACTCTGAATCTGACTTTCTTCGTGTTGTGTCAAGTGACTTCGTCACATTCGTTAGAGGATTTAATCCAACGTTAACGATTAATGTTGATAATATTGATGACGGAACAAGTTTAGATGTTTATTTAATGGTTGGTAATGATTATCAACTATTAACAACAATTACTGAAGCTGGTGAACATACTGTTGATCCATTTGAAACGTTTACAAATACAACATTCATTAGTTCAAAACTACGTTTTGAGTATAATGCCGATAATAACCGTCAGCATGTTGCGATTGAAAGTATCGTTGTTAACGATGACTCATCTGAAGAACCTGTATTTGAAAATAGTGGATACGAACTAAGTAACTATGAGATTGATGCTTCTGAAGGTGGCGGAGGACGTATTGTACGTTCTGGTGCTGGGTTACTTGTTGCTGATTTTGAATATAATAACTATGTTGCACAGTTTGGTAACAAACGCGAGGTTGGATTTAGTGCTAATGAGTATAATGAAATCCTTGCAGAGAATCCACAATGTGTCCGTCAAGACAATGCACCTGATAGTGAAAACCCTGATGGTTGGACATTCCCAGAAACCTGTCCAATTCAAGAGGTAATTAAGCAAAATGAGAGTGTTATTGTTGATGGTGTTGAATATTATTCTTATGAGTTAATCTTAAATTACCAATTATATGCTGGATATGATGAGTTACCTTATTACTTATTTGGAACTGACCAAGCTGGTCGTGACTTATTTAAGTTATTATGGATTGGAACAAGAACATCGTTATTAATCGGATTTGTTGTTAGTGCGATTAACATTACGATTGGTATTGTTTATGGATCTATTTCAGGATATTATGGTGGAACTGTTGACTTATTAATGCAGCGATTTAGTGAAGTTGTTGGACGGATTCCATGGTTAGTAACCTTAGCGATTTTCATCGCATACTTTGGTGCTGGATTGACATCACTGATGTTCATCTTAGTTATCTCAGGATGGATTGGAATAGCGGGTATTACCCGGACTCAGTTCTATCGATATAAAGGACGTGAATATGTCCTTGCATCACGTACATTAGGTGCTAAAGATACACGCTTAATCTTCAGACATATTTTACCAAATGGTATCGGAACGATTATTACGACAAGTATCCTTTCTATCCCATATGTTATATTCTCTGAATCGACATTATCGTATTTAGGATTTGGTATTGGTCATGGACAAGACTTTAGAGTCTTTGGATTAACATTTACTGGTGTAAGTGTCGGGGTATTACTATCTGATGCACGTAACTATTTAGTTGATCGTCCTTACTTAACACTATTCCCAGCGATATTAATTTCGATACTAATGATTACATTTAATATGTTTGGTAATGCACTACGTGATGCATTCAATCCTGCGTTAAGGGGGTCTGAATAATGAGTAGAAATAAAAAACTTGAGGTTAGAGACTTAACCATATCATTTAAGACAACACAAGGAATGGTGCGTGCCGTACGCGGTGTTGACTTCGATTTATACGAAGGTGAAACACTTGCGATAGTTGGTGAATCAGGTAGTGGTAAATCCGTTACCAGTCGTACTATTATGGGAATCTTAGCTGGAAATGGTGTTATCGATAAAGGTAGCATTATGTACGAAGGTGAAGATTTAACCCAAATTGAAGAAGAAGAATTCCATGAAATTCGTGGAAATAAAATCGGAATGATTTTCCAGGATCCAATGAGTAGTTTAAACCCAATCATGCGGATTGGAAAACAAATTACTGAAGGGATGATTCTAAACGGAAAACGTCTGAAAAATAAGTTTGAAAAATTGTTCCATGAAGAACAAGCGCGTGTTGATTGGTTAAAACGCGACATTAAACGGGCTAAACGTGAATTTAAACAACTTAAAGCAAGAGCAAAAGAAGACGAGACAATTAATTTAGAACAAGCAAAACAAAAAATGTTGGATCGTGTTGCGAAAGCGAAAGACGAGTTAAAGCCTGCTAAAGTTGAACTTAAGAAAGCCAAAGCACAAGCAAAACAAAAAATTAAAGAAATTTGGAATGCAGAAAAAGAAAAAGCAAACAATGATATTGCAAAATTAAAAGAACAGCTTGAAGGAGCTAATCAAGAACAAGCTGCAAAAATTAAACAACAAATTGCTGATCGTAAAGAAGAACTCGCACGCTTTAAACAAGTAACGAAAAAAGAAGCAAGAGAACGGGCAATTCAAGTTATGGATGAAGTAGGTATTCCAGAACCAGAAAAACGGTTAAAACAATACCCATTCCAATTCTCAGGTGGTATGCGTCAACGGATCGTTATCGCAATCGCCTTAACACTTGCCCCAGATATTCTTATTTGTGATGAGCCAACTACAGCGCTTGATGTTACCATCCAAGCACAGATCTTAGAACTGATTAACCGTCTGAAAGATGAACATAATTTAAGTGTTATCTTTATTACCCATGACCTTGGTGTTGTGGCGAACATGGCTGATCGTATCGGTGTAATGTATGCTGGTAAAATTGTTGAGTTAGGGACAAGTGAAGATGTATTCTATGACCCACGTCATCCATATACATGGGCACTCCTAAGTTCAATGCCTGATCTAGACAGTACTGAACGTCTTGTTGCGATTCCTGGGACACCACCTAATATGTTATATCCACCAAAAGGTGATGCCTTTGCCGATCGTAATAAATATGCAATGAAGATTGACTTTGAAAAACAACCACCAATGTTTGAAGTAAGTGAAACTCACTCTGCGGCAACATGGTTGTTACACAAAGATGCACCGAAAGTAGAAATGCCAGAGGTTATTAAACATCGTATTGAACGTATGTTAAAAAGAAGTTCTAGCAGCGAGGTGAAAAGTTAATGAGTACACAAGAACACACTAACGAAACACCAATTTTGAGTGTTAGAAACTTAAAGACCTATTTCCTAAATGGATCTGGTAAGTATAGAATGTTAGTTAAAGCAATAGACAATGTTAGTTTCGATATTTATAAAGGTGAAGTATTTGGCCTTGTAGGTGAGTCTGGGTGTGGAAAAACAACAACTGGACGGACCATTATTAAATTGCATAATCCAACTGATGGGGAGATTTATTTAAAAGGTCAACGTATCGGTGCAGGATATAGACAATTACAAAC
>JAASSV010000103.1 GCA_021767685.1 Caryophanales bacterium
CAGTATGGATGGTAAGGCATCTTACGCTCTTGAAGGTAGTGTCTTTGTCAGTGGTAGCGCAGTTCAATGGCTACGTGATGGTCTTGAATTCTTTAAGAACTCACAAGACTCTGAACCGTTAGCGCGCAGTGTCAAAGATAATTATGGTGTTGTGTTTGTTCCTGCGTTTGTTGGCTTAGGAACACCTTATTGGGAAAGTGATTGTAAGGGGGCTATCTTTGGGTTAACCCGCGGTACAACTAAAGCTCATATTACACGCGCAACACTAGAAAGTCTTGCCTATCAAACAAAAGATATTATTGATGTTATGGTGAAAGAATCTAAGATTGATATTGCTCATTTAAAAGTTGATGGTGGCGCGAGTAATAATGATCTATTAATGCAATTTCAAAGCGATATGCTAGATACCGATATTATCCGTCCAACAATCAATGAAACCACCGCTCTAGGTGCTGCTTATATTAGTGGGATATCAAGTGGTTTTTACAAAGATATAGAGACTTTAAAAACCCATGCGACTACCTCTAAAAGTTTTACTCCACAAATGAAAGAAGAACAACGAGATAAACACTACGCTATGTGGAAAATGGCAATTGATGCCACGATTGCATTTAAAGCATAAAGAAAAAAGTAAGAGCTTAACACAATGATATGTTAAGGTCTTACTTTTTTTGCAATATAGGCTCGCGTGACAAAATGAGAGTCAACCATATCCTCTAGTTCTTGAAAAATAGTATCTAACTTGATATCTAACTCTTTTTTATTTTCAGGTGACAAACTCAAATAGGATGATTGAGAAAAGAATCCTTTGATGGTTATTTCTTTTGGTTGCGTTAATGTCCATCTCACTTCTATGTCATCGACATATGTAAAGTATCCTGAAGTGTTTATTTCTTCAATGGTTTGTTTTGTCTGGGCTTTTATGGTATCTTCTGCGACTGGTTTGGATGAGAAGGGACGGTCATCATAATAACGAAATAACTCGTCAAATGCTTTTTGCATAACAGGATTAGTGGTTCCGGTTGCCGCATTGTTCCAGATAAGCACTAAATACCCATCATCTTCAAGCAATGAATGACATTTTTGATAACGGATATCTGGATCTAACCAATGGAATGCTGTGGCACAGTACATCATGGGAAATTGTTGGTCAGTTGTCCACTCTTCAAATGAAGATACATCAACCGTCACAGTATAATCTTTCATATTCTTCATTAACAACTCAGCAAGATTATTTCCTAACTCAACCGCATGAATGGGATATCCTCGTTTCGCAAACTGCTTTGTCGCTTGTCCTGTCCCTGGGGCAATTTCTAATAGTTGGTCATTGTCTTTAATTTGGGTGTGTTTAATAATCCAATTAATGACTTCTTCTGGGTATGATGGTCTGACTTCATCATACAGTTTTGCGGCATGATTAAATGATTCATTTCGTTTCATATGACACTCCTTAAAATCTATGTATTATATTCTTATTCTTACTAGTTTTGAATTTTTCTAAAGGTTACAAAAAAGTTATCAACAGTATAATCAGACTTAAGAACTAATCTTTCATCATTATAAAATCTGACTCGTATGGTTAAAGAAAGATCCTCATCACCATAGAAGAATGCTCCTTCTTGACGTAGTCCTTGACAGTAATCATCAAAGTAAAGACTACTACTTGTTTTATCCTTACACACATATAAATCATCAACCAGAATATCATACTCTATTACTGTATACTCTAATGCATCAACATCAATAGCTTCAGTATCTATTAACTGAAACTGATAATCAGAGATTGCATAATCATATTGTTCATTAAAGAAGTAAACTTCAGTATTAAAATCAATGAACTCAACACCGTTTTCTATTTCATTAGAATAATGTATCGTATATACAGATGGTCGATAATTTGTAATGAACGGATAGTGTGATGCCCTAAGCGATAGGGTAAGACCCCAAAGTAGTATCACTACCCCACTAATAACCATATATTTCAGGGTTAACTTCATCTGTGTCTCTTTCGTCACTTGTGTTAAGTAAAGTATCAAAAAGACCGAAAAAGGAAAACTAAGGATAATGATAACACTTGTCAGATAAATATTGATATATACCGGTAACTTACGATCAACAAATAATAATAAGAGATTATATAGTACAGCTATTATGGGGACAATGACAATAATATATACAATTAACTGTCCAAATGGTGTTGGATTCCTAACAACACCATTTCCTAGTCCCTCTAGCAATAAAAAATAGTATTCTGTAATAATTGCTGCAAGTAACGTGATCATAAAACTAATCACTAAGTAAATTTTTCTAAGACTCACCACACACTTCCTTTCCTAAAAAGAATATTCTTTTTAATATAGACAATAAAGTAACCACCATCTCATATGTGTACTTTTGAAACCTGAGATGGTGGTTTTTATATATTTAATAGTTAATCTGTTATTACCAAATACTAACCATTTTGTCTTTTGGTAAATACATATCATCTGATTCGCTAATATCATAAAACACTTGGAACTCTTCTATATTACTAAGTTGCATATTTGCCCGTAATATTGATGGACCGTGAACGTCTACTTTAAGAAGTAATTGGCTATACTCTTTTGATGCTTTGATTCGCCAAACACGTGCCCAGTTTCTAAAGAATTCATCATAACTATGATCATCGTGTTTTTTACTGGCTTCAAGCGCACAACGTAATCCACCACTATCAGCTATGTTTTCTGAAACAGTCAACTTACCATTACATTCTCCAAATCCTGTTTCAACGCCATCAAATAACGTAATCATATCTTTTGCCTTTTTATCAAAGGCGTCTAAGTCAGCGTCTGTCCACCAGTTATTTAGAGAACCAGTTTCATCAAACTTCGCCCCGTTATTATCAAAGGCATGTGAGATTTCATGGGCCATAACTGCACCAATTCCACCATAGTTTTCTGACTTACTTTGTTCTAAACTATAATATGGTTCTTGTAATATAGCAGCTGGGAAGACGATTTGATTATTACTTGGATTATAATACGCATTTACCATACTTGCTGGCATACCCCAGATATTTTTATTTGGTTTTGTATTATACTGACTAAACTTGTACTCATTTACAATTCGTGTCATTGCTAGATGTTCTTGAACTAAATCTGACCCATTGTCATATCCTGTGATGTCAAACTTGTCGTAATATGGCGGCAACTCATCTGGATATCCAACGTGAACACTTAATGTTGAGAGTTTTATAATCGCTTTTTCTTTAGTCGCATCTTTTAACCATGTATTATTATCGATACGTTCTTGATAAATATCAATCATCTCGTGTACCATAACTTCAACATCTTTTTTCGCTACTGGACCAAAATAGGTTTCTCCATAATAAAGCCCAACGACTTGATCAAAGCGATTATATGCTTGATAGAATGCAAACTTCTCTTTACTCTTTGGTTCTTTAATCCCTGATAACGCGCGTCTAAATGCCCCACCAGCAATACGAATATCATTTGTTAGATGTGGCGCAAACTTAATCGCATTAGAGACAATCATCCATGCTTTTATTAGTTCAAACTTATCTGACGTAACAATTGTATCAAATGCTTCTATGAACGCTGGATGTGTAATAATTAACTGATCGACTGGTTCATTTACTAACGATTCTGCGATTGCCATAACATTAATATCCGTGGTACGTTGTTCAACGTCTGCTTTAGTCATCGGATTATACATTTTTACATAATCAGCTTTTTCAACACTTGATTTTGTTACAGGGACCAACATTTCATCAAACGCTAAGGCATCTTTAAGCAACTGTTCGATCTTATCATCAGAAAATCCATAAAGTTTTAATAACTGTGTTGTTGTTTGTGTGAATAAACCAATCATTTGTTCTTTTTGTTTTGGATCTTTGTAATAACTTGTATCTGGCAAGAATAAATCTGCGCCACCAAAATATAAAATTTGATTATCGCTATGCTTAAAATCTTGCATAACACTGAAACCAAACGGTAAGGTGAACGACTCTAAACTTAGCGTCTCATATGCTTCTTCTAAATCATTGAGATTATTTAGACTCTCAATTTTTTCTAATATTACATCAAATGGTTTTGTACCCAGTGCATTGCGTTTATCAAAATCTTTGGTCATTCGATATAACTTGATGTATTTTAGCAAGTTGTCATTTAACTCTGATGGATCATTGTTCCAATCTTCAGTTAACTCCGTAAGGGTCTTTTCAATATCTAAGTGTAACTCTAGAAAAGCTGATACTGCTGGTTGATCACCAGGTATATCGGTTGTTTCTAACCACTGCTCATTTACTGCGTGATAAAAATCTGTTTTTAACTTATTGTTACTCATAGCTCCACCTTTCAAATTTATGATTATTTTATAACATGTATATTATACCATGTATCTGTGATAATAATAAGAGTCAATTACAGACTACGTTTTTTAATTTAGTTAGTCTTTAAACTCATCTATACTGTAACTATTTTTTCTATGGTTGTTCCATCATGTAAGACTATCTCAGCTTTCTATTCATGATCATCTTGTGTCACTATCCACGGACGTTGAATCCAGGTTGTTTCTCGGTATAAAAAGAACGGTTCATCATAACTTCTGTAAACATAATTACC
>JAASSV010000104.1 GCA_021767685.1 Caryophanales bacterium
TCCTAGTTCATCCAACGCTTCTTGATTCATATATTTATCGACTAATAACGTCACAGTTTCTGCTTTTGCAGCTTTTGCTAACAATAAGATACCATCTGTTATTTCATCTGCTTGTTCAACAATAGAGTCATAGTCTAAACTTATAAACGGTTCATTTGTGTAAACCGCATCAATCATTAAATGGTTGATTGGTTGTTCGAATGAAATATCCGTATACAGTCCATCCACTGTTACTTGGTTAATCCCAAGGCGTAATAATTGATTTCTTATCACCTGAGTTGGTACTTCGTCATCATACGTGTCAAATGCTTCTAACGTATTTTTCTTATCATTGTCAATAATGACATGATCAACAAATTTACCAAATCGGTTGATGCGTTGTTCAACTCCTTTCACTTCACCACTAACAGTAGAGATGACAGGAATTGCTTTTTTACCACGATATTTATTCGCAATAATTTGTCCAACTTTAACGGTATCGCCTTCTTCAACTTGTAACGATGCAATCTTTGCATCTTCATCCGTAATCGGCAAATACACTTTATCTGGATCGAGATATGTTTTGTTTTCAGTTATCATGTTTTCACCACTATTCCTTAGTTGATTCTTTTGGACTGAATGATGTGTGAAGTAACGTCATCACGTCATCACTACTTGGATGATCTAAATGTTTCTCATATAACACTCGTGTTGAAACGCTTGGATCATACTGGGCCATATCGGTATGTTGACATAACATTTCAATCCGCTTTTTAATGACTTCATGAGTGGTAATGTCATGTTCAAATGGGGTGCCACCACCATTTGTACATCCTTCTGGACATGCCATCATATCGACATAATCATAGGTTTTGTTAGACACTTCTAACATTTTATAAAAGGCTTTAATCTGAGCCCCTCCACGAACCACAGCAACTTTCAATTTATGGTCACCAATTTTTACTTTCGCTTCTTTGATAACACCTTTTGATGCTTTACTTTCATCACCAGCGATGACAGTGTAGTTTAATGGTTCAAGTGGTTTATTATCAATGTCTAATGATAATTTTTGTAAGACATTTTCAACTTGCAAGATAGATCCTTGGTATTGGCTTGCGACAGATAATGCGGCTTGTAACTTACCATTATCAATATCCACTTCATGTCGTTCTTTATCTAGATAACGATGTTTAATCATTTTCATGACTTCGTTCACTGTTAAGACAGCATCAACATGTCCCTCTAATTCTTCCCGTGTCATTTCCATTTTCGCCGCAGAACATGACAGAATTGAAACGACTTTTGCTTTATGATCTAAAACATCTTTAATTAATTTAGCTTGAGCCATATGTGCTGTTTTTGTTGTTGATAATTCATTTAAATGATTATCATGATATAGTTCAGTAAAACGAACCGCTGCCGGACAGTGCGATGAAATTAATGATAAATCGCGTCCATTTTCAAGACGGTGTTTTAAGGCACTAACGTCTTCAAGAACAACCATGTCTTTCGCTGTATTAACATCTAAGACATCACTGAATCCCATTTGTTTGATGGTACTGTATGCTTCTCTAACATTCACGTTTTCGCTAAATTGTTGTAATTCTTCAGCAATAATCATTGCCGCTTCTTCACTCATTTGAGCAACAACAGGAACAGGATCCAATAACATATCTTCAACATCAGTCACATGATCTTTAACGAACAAGGTACCTGTTGGACATGCTTTCACACATTGTCCGCATCCGATACATCCTGTTTCATCAAAACTAAGTTCTGGTGTTGGTGAGACAATTGGATTTAATCCATCATCATCTCTAAACTTTAAAACGCGTGCTGCTACAACATCGTTACAGACAGCCACACATCGTTTACATAAAATACATTTTGTTTGATCTTGATTGATGGCAGTTCCATCAATAAAGTCATCATAACGTCCTTTACCAGGACCAAATTCTTCAAACACGATATCGTGTTCTTTAAGAATGTCATAAAATTCACACATTCCGTCTTTTGGACAGTTCCAACAATCGAAACGGTGTTTTTGTGCAAGTAAACGAAGCGATGCTCTACGTGCTTCTTTCACTTTCTCTGAGTCGGTATACACAACCATCTTGTTCGTAATTTCTGTGTTACAAGCAGACACAAGATCTTGTTCGCCTTCTACTTCTACCACACAAATACGGCAAAATCCTACTTCATTCATTTCTGCGATATAACATAGGGTTGGAATGTCAATACCTATGCTCTTTGCAGCATTAAGGATTGATGTTCCTTTTTTAACTTTGATGGTGTTACCATTTATTGTAATCTTAGCCATAGAGAACCTCCTTAATATTTTTTGACAGGGTTATACAGTAAGTGGTAGTTGTTTTCAAGTACAACCTCCATGTTTTTACCAATGTCTAACCCGACACTGCATCGGCTTGATCGTAGATTATTCACGATATCCTCAATTTCTTTCAATGTCTTTAAAGTCGCATTGCCTTCCTTGTATTCTTTCAGTAATGCTTCTAAACGGGGTACGCCATCACGGCATGGTGCACACTTCCCGCATATTTCAGGATGTGTACTCTCCAAATACTCGTTTATCTTTAAAAAGAAGTTGTCCTCATTTAACTTTGTTTTGGCATCTTCTATCCATTTTTCGAACAACTCATTGACAACTTGAGACTCTTTCATCAATCGGTCACCTCTCTTAAGTAATTAATATCTATAATACATACCTATATAATTATAACAAAACTGGGTTAAAAAATAAACAATTTCTGTGGCATTTTATCCCGATAAAAAAAGTCCTATTCAAATCTATAAAAAAAAGTGTTATACTACTAATGGTCGCATTTAGAGGAGGTAGGGTTATGCGTTTAAAATCCGTTTATATAGTTTTTCTAATTATGGTACTTAGTTCGTGTGGCAACCAAAATGATAAAATTCTAGAAATTACAGAAACATCTGAGATTTCAATGACCAACCTTGATGACTACATGTACCGTGACGATGTGCAGTACATAGATTTACGTAACTTCGATGCGAAATTTCAAAGTGGGTATATTGAATCATTTACCCAAATACCCTTTTTCGATTATTTAGACAATCGTGTTATCAGTCGTAATAATACATTTGAGTTTGAGCCTGACCACATTATTGATGAAGCTGAAATTAGACGATTATTCGATGAAGATAAAGCCATCTTTATGTTTGATGATGGATGTATCCGGAGTGGCTATATGCAAGATGCACTTCATTATCTTGGATATTCCCGTGTGTTTGTACTTGGTGGTTTTTATGAGTACACTGGTGAGTATAAACAGTTAGGAGATGGGACTTATCAGTTAGGCAATACCTATTATCAAGATGTAACAATTGATGAAACAAGTTTCCATTATTATCTATATGGCCATTTAGATATGGATAAAAAAATCACTGATATTCGGTTTGATATCACTGATAATGATGGATTAAGTTTACGCTCTAGTGTAGGGACTAACGCGATGGACTACCACTATCGCTTGGTCGCCTTAGAAGTTGAAATTCTAGATGCGACAGTCACATTATACGAACTACAAGATCACCTTATTTCTGAAACTGGTTCGATTTATAATGTATTTACTGCACTAGATTCAGATACCCAATCAGCAATTTTAAAACTATTAGCGCACGAATTAAATAATTAAGGAAAAGCTATTGCTTTTGATATATGTTTCTTTTATAATATGTATTGAATTGCGAAGTGAAATATGAGGAGGAAGTTATGAAAAAAGTTGTATTAATGGTCACTTTATTACTTACCGTCTTTACTTTAACAGCTTGTGAAGATGTTTGTGTTGGACCGGAATGTTACACAGATGGCGGAAGTTCTGCTAATGCTGAAACAGATTTTATGGTCCCATTTACACATATTAATGGACACGGTGAAGAAACAGATAAATTTGGATATTTACTGTATGAATATGAAGTAAGAGATTACGTTAAGTATCAAATTACCTATTTATCTTGTACTTGTCGTCCAGCTGATTTTAACTATTGGCAAGTCATGTTTATTGAAATCAATAAGTTTTCTAATGATGTCAGAACAATCTCGTTTGGATATGATGATGAAAGTTCAGATCATCCATATACAGCAGGTATGTGGGGAGACTCAAGCCCGACACCATCTGGTAAAACATTAGAGGATTTTGAAGCGGATTTCATTCCATGGTTAGTCGGTAAATCACAAGAGGATTTACAAGGTATTCAAGTCTTTACTAATGATGATTATTATGGTATCTCAAATGATACAACAATTGATAATCAAGACTTAATTGATGATTTTGCCGGAAGCAGCGTATCAACAAACAACATGATCCGCATCGTTAAATCATTAATGGAATACCACAGCGAAAACTACGGACAGTAAAAGGGCAAGATTTTGCCCTTTTTTTTGGACTGATTGAGAAATATTTGCTATACTACGTTTAAAGGAATGATAACAATGAAAAAAATACTTTTGTTTATCAGTGTCTTGACACTGTCACTAGTCCTCACTGGATGTCAAAATAATGATGTCACATTTGAGTTGATTGGTGAAAAATATAATAATCTATACATCGATGTCCCATACAACGAACAGGGAA
>JAASSV010000105.1 GCA_021767685.1 Caryophanales bacterium
ACTTACTGTTAAAAATTCTCTTATATCATTTGATAATAAAAATCGTTCTTCAATTGTCTCCCGAATCTTGTCTGATAGTTGTAAGGCTTGTTCTTCTGTTACATTCACCATAACAACCACAAATTCTTCTCCCCCAAAGCGTACCTTCATAAAATCTTCAGGAACAACTTCGTTAATAATTGATGTGATGCGTTTTATTGCAATATCCCCATTCGTATGCCCATATAACTCATTATAGATAGCGAACTGATCAATATCGATAATGGCAAGGGCAAACGAATTATGTTTTTCTTCCTTAACCCACCTACTTACTGTATCTTGAAAATATCTATGGTTATAAAACTTTGTTAACTCGTCGGTAATTGATTGCTTTTTAATGGCTTCAATCGTTTTGGCATTTTCAATAATTGCCGCAGCGTTATTGATAATCGTTTGTAAGAAGTTCGTCTCCGCAATACTATACGGATTCTCATCACGACGTTCAGCGATGACAACAAGACCAACCAACTCATCTTGATATCTAATTGGGGCAATAATCTCAGTATGCATTGCTTCAATGCTTTCACGTTCCCGTTTCCAGATACCTTTAAACATAACATGTGAATTAATTTGTGATTTCAAGAGCAGATCATTGCCTTTTTTAAACCACTTAATAATGGGATGATTTAAGGGTAAATGAATATCTTCATCATATGCGTTATAACTAGCTTGATGTAAATAATATGAACTTCCATTTCTAAGCATCAAATACACTTCTTTAGAATCGATTGCTTTTTGAATCGCATTAATTAGTGTTGACCCAATTTTATCTAAATCAAGTGAGGTGCTAATCAGATCACTGAACTCTTTTAAGGCTGAATTCATATCGAGTGTATTGCGATAGAATATACGTTTTGTCACTTTGACTAACACGTTACGTATTGGTTCTAAAAATAAAAACAAGGGCATCATAATAAATACTAATGAGATTGTTGAATCAATCTCAACATATGTCCGGATAAGTTCTTCTGCATATAGAATAATCAAAGCATACGCGAAATAAAGCATGATACTTGTAAATGAGAACGATAATCCGCGTTTGACAATGAGATTAATTTCTAAAAACTTATTACGATAGATAGAATACATGATTAATATCGCATTGACAGTATTGAATAAGATATCGACACCATATTTACCAATCGTTGGTGAAATGTTTAATGCCCCACCAATAATAACTAAGATTAGTCCCGCTAGTACAAGTCGAATACGCTTTAATGATATCTCTTTTTGAATAGACTTTTTGATGATTACAATTAATGCAAGTGAGCTATAAAATGACCCGATAACCGCAAAAACATATGCGGCAAATCCAGGTGTGTAGTCAATTTCTCCATTAATATATGTAACCTCTCTAACCACATATTCATTAAATGATAAGTAGACCATAATGATACTGATGATGTACCCATAAATGACAAGTCGTTTTGTTCTAAAATCCCCCGCTAATATATAACTGAAACGCAATAATAAGACGGGGACAAAGACAAATCCAATTTGTAATACTTTGTTCCAAAACATGCTTGATGGTGGCACATGTGTCTTCATGAGAAAAGAACCAATTGACCAAAACATCATTGCCACAATATAGCCAACAAATGATCTTGATAACTTGGTTTGGTTTGAACTCAATATAATAATTAATATAATTGTGTATAGTATAAATGATATTAAAGGAATTATGTTGTATTGTGTTAATTCTATCATTGTAACACTCCTCGAAGTAAGATTTTATCCTTCATATCCCCCTATTATGTCACCCTATAACATTGCTGAAATTGTGTCTTGTTCTGGATTCATTGTTTTTGGGTAATATCCATTTTGTTCTTTGAAATTAGCAAAAGCAGATGGTTTCAAGCGGGTAATTTTCAGTGGGTCATAGCCTAGCATTTCATGAACATCATGATAATCCGAATCAAGACGTTTCAACTCTTGATTGATTTTTTCTTTGATTAATGTATCACTAACTGCTCCATTTACCTCCAAATAAAGATGTATGATTGGTTTTTTATTGATATATTCTTTGTTCGCAATATAGTGCGGTATATCAAGTCTAGATAACTTAATCGCATCACCAATCACTTGCTTAGTAAGACGTGTAAATCCAGCTAAATCAATAATATTATGAACACGGTCTAGATAGATGACTTGCGGTAAGTTGACGTCATCTTCTTCATTTTTCAACGCAACACATTTCATAATGTCACCAATACGATATCGAACAAACGCGCCACCGCGTAATTTTGTAATGACGAGTTCATAGATTTCTCCTGGTTTAATCTCATCTAATAAAACGGTCTTTGGTTCATACCCAGGTGTGTTTTCTTCTTTCTTCATCTCTTTTTCAGAAATAAATTCTAAGAAGTTCACGTCAGGAAAGAATGTAAGCCCATTACGACTCCATGTTTCTGTCGCGACACCAGCTGATTCTGTTCCGCCAAAAATTTCAAGCGGTGTAATCCCAAAGAGATGTTCGATCCGTTCTTTGTATGTTGCAGAGTCTGTACCACCGCAAACAATACCCTTAAACTCAAATAAATCTTTTGGTAGTAACTGTTCTTTTTTGATCTTCTTTTTATAGTAGGCTTTAATTAGCTTAATGGCTTGTTTGAAGTTAGCTGGCCAAATCATACCTGACTTACCAGAATCATTTGCAAATGATTCTCCTATTTTAACAAGCACACTACTTACGCCATAAAATAAATCAGCGCCATGTTTGATCGCTAATTTAAATCCTTCAACATTCCGTTCTTTAAAGCTTAACTCTTCTGCTCGTTCAGTATCCGGTAAATAATCAAAATCAACTTCGTTCTTTAGAATGTATGGTGCATACCCAGTTAAGTAAGGTCTTGGAGCCATACCATATAAGAACTTATCATGATTACGCAATGTAAAATGTCCACGCGATTTACTGGTTGATAATAGTAAACTAGATAAGAACATTTTTGTATTTTCTTCCACCATTACTTTTGAATATGGTGCGAGCTTAATCGGATTATTTCCACCTTTCCAAGTAGTCTGAACCCAATGTAGCGGTTCGCTTGGTAAGGCCTCATTCCGTTTGTTGAGTAAAATATCAGCGTAGTCATCATAAGTTGTTAGTGGTACTTTTTCACGAAACTCTTCAATTGTTGTGATTTGTTGATTTTTAAAAATCTCTTTTCCTAGTGTTGAATCATTCAATAACTCAATTTGTTCAAGTAGTAATCGCTTCTGAATTGCCATAAACTCCTTGATATTAAGATCAAGAAAGCCTAAATAGGCATCCCATATTTTTTCATAATCTTCATCGTGTAACATCTCGCGTAGGTTTTTCATTGGTCCTCCAGTATTATTGATTTTTGAATTTTATGATGCTTTGATAATTTGGGATAATCATTGGTGTTTCTTGTTTATACCGATTATACCCAGCAAAAATCTTTTCTAAAATCAAACGCTCTTGTATGACAACATAACATACATTTACCACTGTCCAAACAAGGCCAGCTAATAGTAAATATAAGTTAGCATAATATAATGATGCTAGTAGGAACACAGTCAGTAACCAAATCACACCTGGATGTCTTACAAGTGCATAAGTACCCGTTGTGACAAGTTTATGTTCGGGATCAGCTTGATATGTCTTAAGTCCTACTTCAATAACAATTGAATAAATTAAGACACCGAAGAAGAAAATCATCAACGCAAGAATAATTGGTAAATAAACAAAACTATTATCAAATTGATAATTATACTGTTGTAAATTGATATAGGCATAAATTATCGTAGATATACCAAATACCAGCATAATGTACTTTAGTACATGCCGGTTCCGTAATGAACATATATCAAACAAAAGTAAAAAGATGAAGCCAAAAGTTCCAACTATAATTGCGCTCATATTTCACCTCGTTATAAAAACTGGTTTCTAGCAACATTACCACTATAAACTATGTTTAATAAAAAGAAAAGGTCATATATGACCCATTTTTTCATTTTAGCTATTAAAAGTGTCATTTTTGCCCTAATTTAAGCCGTTAAAAGATATTTAAAATTTTTATTAGATATTGGTTGTAGTGAAAACGCTACCATGTTATAATGTAGTCGTGAAATTATTCCAGAGTTCAAGGAGGACATAATGAGTTACAAAATATTAACTATAAACCCTGGTTCAACATCTACAAAAATAGCGATATTTGAAAATGAAAAAAACGTATTTGATAAGACAATACGGCATAAAACTGAAGATATAAGTCAGTTCCATTCGATCTTTGATCAATTTGCCTTTCGTAAACAAGCTATTCTAGACGCCCTTGAAGAATCATCATACACATTAGATATATTTGATGCGATCACAGGACGCGGAGGTATGTTAAAACCGATTGAAGGTGGAACGTATCGTGTGAACGAGACAATGATTGAGTACATGAAACAAGCTCCTCGCGGAGAACACGCTTCAAATTTAGGATGTGTCATCGCCAAAGAGTTAGCCGATTCAATCGAAGTTCCGGCCTTTATCGTTGACCCTGTTGCGGTTGATGAGATGGAAGAC
>JAASSV010000106.1 GCA_021767685.1 Caryophanales bacterium
AAAGTAAACAAGAAATAAATGACGCTTATGACACAACATGTGAAGAAGTGGAAAATTTAATGAACAAACTAAAAGATGGATCAATCTATTAAAGGCTGGTGATTAGCCTTGTCACAATCATGGTATTTAATGAGTAATAGTAATCAATTAAGTGGTTTTGAGAGTGATGAAATACAAAAACACTATGATGTGTTTGATGAAATACTTTTAGAGTCGCCTGAATCATATGACGTAACAATCAATAATACGCCTAAAAAAGCTATCATTCAATCTACAACTAAAGATGATGAAAGAACTATTTTATCAAAAATTGATGAAATTAAAACTGGTGATATAGTCAATCATAAATCAAATGATTGGCTTATTTTTACACATACAGATGATAATCGTGTGTATGAAAAAGGTAAAATGAGGTTGTGCAACTCAACATTAAAATGGCAAGATGATGAGGGAAATATACAAGAATATCCATGTATTATTTTTAGACCAACAGGTAGTGGAACGGACACTGATAAATATATGACATTACCAGATAAACAATATTATGTAATGGTTCAGTCTAATATTGACACAAATAAATTAAAACGTGATAACCGTTTCATTTTCTTTGATAATGCATGGAATACTATTTTTATTGACCGTTCAAAAGATGGTTTGTTAACACTTACTATTAAAGAAGGTAATGTTAGTGAAGGTGATGATGTAAGCAACAGAATAGCAGACTATATTGACCACACCTACACAGTAACAATCAATAATAAGCCAACTGAATTAAATACAGGTGATACTTTACAGTTAGATGTAACAGCTTATATGGACGGTACAGAGGTTTCTAGTCCTTCACTAACCTTTACATCATCAGATGATACTGTAGCTACTGTAGACTCTGGTGGACTTGTAGAGGCTGTTGCTGAAGGTACTGTAACAATTACAGTTGATTATCAAGATACTTCTGATTCATTCACTGTTGATGTTGTTACTGTTGCTAGTAATAATCATTCAGCAAATATTATAGGTGCAAATGAAATTATTATTCAAGATACAGAATCATATACAGTTGAATGGTTAAATAATGGTTCAGTTATTTCAGATACCATTGATACGATCACAATAGATGATACTTCATTAGCAAGTGTTACTAAGACAGGCAATAACAGTTTTGATATCGTTGCAAATAATGACTATGGAACGATTACAGTTACAGTTGCAAGCGTGACGAATGGAATTAGTGCGAGTAAGACAATAGAAATAACAAGTTTGTGGTAGATACACAAATTAAAATTAACTAAAGTGAGGTGGTTACTTGTGAAGTTAGAATATATTAGCAAAAACCTCACAACTATTTTAAGAGAAGTGATGAAAAATCAAGACATTATGGATTTATTGGTTGGACAAAAGCCTAGTGATGACAAAACTGTTGAGGAACAATTTCCAAAAGCACCAATTAATCACACTCTTTTCCCTACCATTTTTAATCCTAAAACTGTCACAAGTGAAACTTGTACACTGCATGTATATTTTCCTGAAATTGATTTTGTAAGAGCAGGAACAACTCAAGAAACAACTGTAGTTTTTGACATCGTTTGTGATAAAAATTTATGGGTTATGGATGGTGGACTAATTAGACCAATGGAAATATTAAAACATTTATATAATGCTTTTGATAAAAAGGAAGTGTATGAAGTTGGTCAGTTAAGTTTTCAAAGATCAAGACAACATGCAACAACGAATGAAAATTATGATCTTTTAAACACTGAATCTCTTATGTATATGTGGGCGTGATAGCATGGATAATCTAGAACTAAATAATGTGTTTGGTAAACCATATGTCTTTAAAAACAAATTAAAACTATATCCTATTAAACTGATAAAAACGCCTGACTTTTATGATGTAGTTAGATGCTTATTAATCAATAAAAATAGAGAACAGAATGTAGAAGTTATAAAAATGAGTTACTTAAAATTTTTATTTGAACTTGGAAAGCAAGACCATAATGTTTTTAGAATGCTAGATAAATTGTTACGGATGGTTTTGCATAAAGAAGTTGGCTTTAAAGTAGATGAAAAAGGAAAAATACTTTTATTTGCAGATGATGTTGTCATAACAGAAAAAGATTTTGATGAAATTAAAAATATAATTTTAAAACAAAATTGCATCAAACTAGATGAAGAAATACTAGACCCAGAACTAGAAAAAAAGATTCAAGAAGCGAAAGAATTTATGAATAGACGAAATGGTAAGATGGCTGAATTAGAACAAAAGATAATAGCTTATCATTGTGAAACTGGGAGACCATATGAAGAAATAGCTAATTATACTATTTATCAATTTAATAAAGGAATAGAAAGACTAAATTGGATTAAAGAAGCAGATGCAATTAATACTGCTAAATATTCAGGGTTTGTTGATTTTGGCAATGCTAATACCCCTAGTTGGCTATCTCATATCGAAGATAAAGACCCTAATGAGGATGTACTTATGGAGAAAGAGAGCTTTGATAAGATGGCGACTGATATGGGACTAGCATATAAATAAATTATTTATAGGAGGAATTTTTAATGGGAGCAGAAAAACAATTTTTAACATCAGTAGCAGATGCTTATTTATTCGATACTGATAATGACACATTGGTACTAAAAGGTAAGACGTTATTGAATAGTTCAATTGAACAGGCAGTTGAAAATCAAGAGATTCGTGGGGGTAAAGGAAGTCAGTTACAGTTAGATTATAACTACGCTAAGACATTAAATATATCTATTGAAGAGTCTCAAGTTTTAGAGGATTATATTGCCCTTCAAAATAATCAGCCTATTGCCAATGAGTTAAGAGATTACTATATTGAAGAAAATGTAACATTATCAAGTGGTACAGGTACATTATCTAATACCCCTATTAATAATGTATATGTAACTATGCCAAATGGCAATAACATCACAATTACTCCAACAGGTGACTCTATTGATTTATCAAGTAATGGATTGACAAATGAGACTGTAAAAGTAGTTTACCGCTATGAGACTAGTGCAGATCATATTGTGATTAATGCAGACGAGTTTCCAAAATCTTATAAATTAGTGTTAAACGCAGATTTTAGAACTAAAAGTGGTAAAACGGCTGAAATGCAATTAACTGTTCCAAAATATAAAATTGATGGTAATTTTACATTAGATTTATCTCATGACGGTGTTAGTTCATTCACAATAAATGGTAAGGCATTAGCAGATGATAATAATAATTATGCTCATATTGATGTAATTCCAGTTAATGGTACTTCAAAAGAACTAGCAGCAATTGCAGCTACACCAACAGAAGTTGAATTATCAGCATCAAATGCATCAGACGAACAACAATTAACTGTTTATGGTATTTATGGCGGAAGCTACGCAAACACAATTGTGACTGATGATTGTACATTTACTAGTGATGATACTTCAGTTGCTAAAGTAGATGCAAATGGCTTAATTACACATGCGGATACCCCAGCCACTTCTGGGTCGTCTACGGTTATCCGTGTCACAAATGGCTCTCTAGTTGATACAGTGCAAGTAGATATTATAGCATAATACATAAACAAATTAATCATATAGAGGGGGTTTTATTCCCCTCTTTTTTTAATTTTCATAAAATCTAAGTTTTATTTAATCAACTATTTACATAAAGGGGGAATAAATAAATGACTAAACAGCTAAGCACTTCACAATTAAAGGAACATAATAAAAAATACAATGAAGTTATTGAAGAAGATTTTGAGATTGATGGTGAAGATTATACAATTCGTATTTACCCATATTTTAAACCTGAAAAAATTAAAGATTTACTTAATGAGCGACAAGAGTTTTTAAACAAATGTCATGAAGAAAATATTGAATTGCAAGATGATGAGATCAGTGATTTTTTAGGTTATCTAATTATCAAATATTTTACTAATATTAAAACTACTACAAGCAGAAAAGCTAAAACAATATACAAAGATTTCAAAACACTCCTTAATCATGAAATATACCTTCCTTTATTAAACGTTTTCCCAGAAAAATCAATAAGAAAAGTACAAGAAATGCTATTTGAAAGAACAGAAACATATATAAAATTAGAAGAAGAAATTAGAAAGCAGCAAGAAAAGATCAAAGATTTACCATTAGAGAATAGAGAAGTAATTGAAAAAGTTTTTGGTAAAGAACAACCTTACAATGTCCTAAATGACGACGAAAACAAACCTATTCAATAAGGTGTGATTATAAATGACTAAAAATGAATTTGATGATTTAGACAGTTTATTTGAGGCAATTGAGAATGATATAAAAGAATCAATGAATAATGAGGTTGCTGAGGAAATGCGTGACGAGCATATAGAACAGTTAGATAAATTTGTCTATGATTCATATGAGCCGTCACAATGGTCGCAAAGAAATGTTCCTAGACGTGAAGGAAATGGTGGTCTTAAAGACAGGGCAAATATGATCACAACATTTAATGAGAAAAATAACATTATTGAAATGGAATTTAGAAATGTTACAGAAGGTCGTACATCACCACCTGTAAGCTATACAGATGGAACATATGCA
>JAASSV010000107.1 GCA_021767685.1 Caryophanales bacterium
ATCCATCCTGGTTTTTGATTTAAATACATCACAACACCACCTAGTTTTATATATTACAACAGTAACATAATTTAACAAAAAAATATAGACTAATAAATGATTTTATTAGTTAATTCGTGTGGCAAATTAATTTTTTAATAATTATCTTTAAAAGATAATTAGTTAGACCACATTTAATTGGTCGCTTAAATAAGGGTAAAACCCCAAATTGAGCACTTTTTCATATATAGAATTAATATAATATACAGGCTTTATAAAACCCCATATATATGTTATAATTGTTTGGAAAATAAACATATAATAAGATACTAATAGAGGAGTAGATTATGGGTATAACTATTGAAATATCTAAAGAAAATGAGAGCGCGTTAATGACGGCTATCGATCAGCACTTAAAAAATCCTGGTCCATTAATGCCAATATTACATGACGCTCAGCAGATCTTCGGGTGTATCCCATTAGAAGTTCAGAAAATTATTTCACGAGAAACAGGTGTTACGATTGCTGAAATAAACGGTGTCGTCACCTTCTATTCAAGTTTCTCACAAACACCAAAAGGAAAAGAAACTATCGGTGTTTGTCTTGGAACGCCATGCTACGTTCGTGGCGCACAAATCATTCTTGATACAGTGAAGAAAGAGCTAGGTATTGATGTTGGAGAAACCACTGATGACGGTGAGTTTACATTAGATGCTATTCGTTGTATTGGAACGTGTGGTATGGCACCAGTTATGTCAATTGGTGAAGAAGTTATTGGTGAAATGTCAGTTGAAAAAGTGAAAAAGGTCTTAAAAGGTAGGCGAAAATAAATGGAACTAAATGCTGTATTAGACTTAATTGATGCAAAACAGTTCAACTTAGAGTGCCCACGATGCGTCAAAGAAATTAATTATGCATTTGTCTGCGATTTAATGAGTGATGCATTAATGCTTTTAAAGCAAATGCCAAGCCACATTGGTGCTCATGGTGCTTTAGTTACCGGACTTGTTACTAATCAAGCGTTACGTACAGCAGAAATACTTGACTTAGAGACGATCATCTTTGTACGTGGTAAAACACCAACGAAACAAGTTATCGAACTTGCAGATGAATTGGGTATTACACTTATCGGTACTGATTTAACGATGTACCGCACGAGTGGGTTGTTATTCATGAACGGTGTGAAAAGTTATGAATCCGTGCTTGAAGAAAACCACTAAACACGCTCGTATCCACAAAGAATTTGTCATTGAACGCAATGATATTGCCAATGCTGGAACTGTAGCCAGTACAACAAAACGAATCCTCAAAAACGAAGGATTCCCAAGTCATTTCATTAAACGTGTAACAATCGGGGTTTATGAAGCTGAGATAAATGTTGTTATTCACTCTTATGGTGGAACAGTCATCTTTGACTTAAACGATGATAACGTTTCTCTTACTTTCGAAGATAAAGGCCCAGGTATTGAGGATATCGAGTTAGCTAAAGCAGCTGGATTCTCAACAGCAAGTTCTTATGCGATTGAAAACGGATTTGGTGCAGGAATGGGGTTACCCAACATTGAAGCTGTCTCAGATGAAATGCACTTAACCTCATCAAAAGAAGGCACAAAACTGTGTATGCGATTTGATATAGGAGATGATCACATTGACAGTTAATGAAATGATGCAGAATATGCCATTAACACTTGTTAATAAACCAAAGACTGTGTCTAGACCAATTAACAAACTCTTTGCATCAGATTTATTGAGTCATGTGATTGGCTATGCTGAAGAATATGACGTGTTAATCACTGTTCTCAACAATATCAATGTTTTAGGTGTCGCAAGCTTACTTGATTTAAGTGCTGTTATTTTTACACATAATGCAAAAATAAAGCCTGAGATTATTGAACGTGCAAATGATTTAGACTTGCCATTATTTACAACCCCCTTGTCAACTGCTGATATCGTTCAGAAAATAGCGAGTTTGGGGTAGGCATTATGAAATGTTATTATGATTTGCATATTCATTCTGTACTATCACCTGATGGTGATGAATTTATGACACCAAATAACATTTTAAATATGGCAATGTTAAAAAATTTAGATTTCATCGCAATTACAGATCATAACTGTTTGTTACAACTACAAACTGTCAAGAATATTGAAACATCTTACGATTTCATCTTCATTCCAGGTGTTGAAGTAACCGTTAAAGAAGGCTTTGATGTCTTATGTTACTTCAGAACCTTCGATGATGCTGAAATTTTCAATCAATTCATTCAAGGATATCTAACAGATACGTTTACTTATTTCAGCCCAGCTGATCAAGTCATTACTGATATCTATGATAATCCAATAGGCACTGTGAAAAAAGGGTTACTTACATCAACCCTACCTTATAGCGTCTTATACCGGAAAGTCAAATCATTAAACGGTATCGCTTTATTTGCTCACATTAATCGGGCAAGTAAGTCTGTTTTAAATAATCACAAGTTAGATGACTTTTCATTTGATGGGATAGAGATTGAACCGCGTCATAAACAAGCGTTTCTAAGTGACCATCCTGAGTACAAAGCCTATTTAACATTATCTAACTCAGACTCACATACGTTAATGTCAATATCTGAGCGGACTGAATACCTCGAATTAGAAGACAAGTCATTAGATGCCTTCTTCGCATATTTTGAAGGGGGGGCCGCAAAAATGAATGAATTATCACTACACATATTAGATATTTGTGAAAACTCAATCAGTGCTAATGCATCACTGATTGAAATCACAATTGAAGAAAATACAAAGAACAATACCTATACCATCACCATTACTGATGATGGTCATGGGATGAATAAGAAAACCCTGTCACAAGTTTCTGATCCTTTTTTTACAACACGAACAACACGTAAAGTCGGACTTGGGATTTCATTATTCAAACTAGCGTGTGAACTAACCGGTGGTACATTTCAAATTGACTCAATCGAACATGAAGGTACACTCATTAAAGCTGAGTTTGTTAGAGACCATGTCGATCGTGCCCCACTTGGTGATATTGAAGATACACTAACCGTATTACTCATGAATGAATCAGGAATTGATATACGGTACGTTCACATCGTAGATAATCAAAGGTATTATTTTGACTCACGCGAAGTTAAACAAGTATTGGACGATGTGCCAATCACAGATTACAATGTTATTTTATGGATTAAAAATACTATAAAAGAAGGACTACTTTCAATCCAAAAGGAGGAAACAAAATGAAATCACTAGATGATTTAAAAAAGATTCGTGAAAAAGCGCAACGGAAAGTTACGATGCGCGATAAACAAGATGGAACACGTATCTTAGTGGGGATGGCAACATGCGGAATCAGCGCAGGTGCACGCCCTGTCATGAATAAATTTGTTGAGGAGATTGCTGAACGTGATATTGAAAATGTTACGGTTACACCAGTAGGATGTATTGGTGAATGTGCAATTGAACCAATTGTAGAGGTGCTTGAAGGTGACAAACGCACAACATACTGTAAAGTTGATGAAGATGTTGCCCAAAGAATTATAGACGAACATATACTCGGTGGTAAAATCGTTAAGGATAACATCATCGGTAAATTTAGAGTATAAGGTGATTACGAATGTTAGAAAGAGCTCATGTCTTAATCTGTAGCGGATCAAACTGTATCTCAAGAGGTGCGCATACCTTTCGTGCTGAATTTGAGAAGCACTTAGAGACACACGGAATCCGCGATGAAATTAAAATTGTTAACACCGGGTGTGTTGGACTTTGTGAACAAGGTCCATTTGTTATTGTTTATCCTGAAGGTGTCTTTTATGCGCAAGTAAAAGAAAAAGACATCAAAAAAATTGTTGATGAACATTTATATAAGGGACGTCTTGTAGAAGAGTTAATCTTTGAAGAGACCTTAACCGATAAAAAAGAAATAAAAGCCTTTGATGAAATTCGCTTTTATTCAAAACAAACCCGTGTTGCCCTTAGAAACTGTGGATTAATTAATCCAGATGATATCGAAGAGTACATTGCTCGTAATGGATATCGCAGTTTAGGAAAAGTATTACTTGAAATGACACCAAAAGATGTTATTCAAGAAATGCTTGATTCTGGTCTCCGTGGACGCGGAGGGGGAGGATTCCCAACCGGACGTAAATGGCAATTCGCATTTGAAAATGATGCCGATCAAAAATATATTATCTGTAACGCCGATGAAGGTGACCCAGGTGCCTTTATGGACCGGGCATTACTTGAAGGTGACCCTCATAGTATCTTAGAAGGGTTAATGATTGGTGGGTATGCGATTGGTGCAAGTAAAGGATTTATCTATGTACGTATTGAATACCCAACAGCCATTAAAAAGTTACGTAATGCCATTAAACAAGCAAAAGAACTTGGACTATTAGGGGAAAATATCTTTGGAACTGACTTTAGTTTCGATATCGAACTCCGCCTTGGTGCTGGTGCCTTTGTTTGTGGTGAAGAAACTGCCTTAATCGCATCAATTGAAGGTGGACGTGGAATGTCACGTAATAAACCACCTTACCCAGCTGCAAAAGGATTATGGGGTAAACC
>JAASSV010000108.1 GCA_021767685.1 Caryophanales bacterium
GGATGTAGTTGTGATTGATCCACCAAGAAGTGGTTTGCATGATGATACGATTGATTTATTAAATCGAAATGTCATTGATAAAATAATTTATGTCTCATGTAACCCGAGTACGTTGACAAAAAATATTAAAAAGTTATCAAGACGTTATAAAGTGAAACATGTTATGTCATTTGACATGTTTCCGCACACAAGTCACATAGAAAGTGTCACTATTTTAGAAAAAAGATAAATAAAGTGCCCATAATTGCAAAATTATGGGCGTTTTTTATTTGATTAAAAATTCTTTAAAGCCCTTGTTTATTGAGTTACTGGAGTTTTCCACAAGAGTTTTCCACACGATATTTCGAGTTGAGATTTTCAAATTAGGATAATATATCAATTCATAGTTTAAAATTATTTGACTTTCCATAAAATACCCTTTATAATGAGTTTACAATCAGTGAGTGGGTGGTCATTTGAATAAGCGAGAACTATCTAAATTAAATACACGAGAACATATATTTAAAGTTGCACAACATTTAATTGAAGAAAAGGGCTTAGTCAAGGTGTCAACAAAAGATATTTCAACCCAAGCAGAAGTTGCTCAAGGGAGTATTTTTCTGCATTTTAATACAAAAAAAGAGCTGTTTTTCACGATATATTCCACTTTGATTGAAACTGTGGACAAAACGCTTAGTGAAAAGTGCTCTTTGAATTTACAACCGGATGAGTTTATTCGAAAGTTTTTAGAAGTTCATATGACATATGAGGGTATCTTATCTCGAATGATAAAAGATTACTCATATATGCAAAGTGAGCTAAAGACTAAGGTAGATAATTTTGAAAATGATGTTAAAAACCTGTTATTTGATTTCTTGAGAAAAAATAACGTGCAAAAACTCAGTATAGTTAACTCTTTTATTGTTATTGATGCTTTTTATGCTCAAGTTAAAGATTATTTAAGAGAAAAGACTATATACACTGAATCGAATGAGTATCTTAAGCAAAAACAAGGTAGATTAGTTAAGTTATCAAAGATTTTATTTGGGTTTTAAAAAAGAGCTAAAAAAATTAGCTCTTTTTTGTTGTAGCTCTTTCAATAAGCTTTACAGGTAACATTATATGTTTTTGTTTTAGTTTCTTTTTATGAATTAACGTTAGTAAAGTGTCGGTAGCGATCTCCCCGATTTTATCTATTGGTTGTGCGATAGAAGTCAGTTTAGGATAAAGAACATTAGCAAGTTCAATATTATCAAATCCAACTATTTCAACATCTTCTGGAATGTTGTAATCAAGTTTTTGTAACACACTAATTGCATAAATAGCGATAATGTCACTACTACAGAAAATGCCATCAACATCGGGATGCTTTTTGATAAACATTTCGATATCATCAATATCAGGTGTTTTAAAGTCTAAATCAAAGGTGTAGATTTCTACATCATGATCATCCATAACCTGATAGAACCCTTTAGCACGATCAACAACTGTAATCAAATCACTTGGTCCACGGAAGTGAATCACTTTTTTTGGATGTGACTTTAAGAGTTGTTTAGCAGCTAATTCACCACCTTGAACATTATTTGATGTGATTGATGGAATGGAATCATCAAGGATATGATCTATCGTTAAGACAGGTATCTTTAAATCCATATAAGATTTTACGCTCCGTGTGTTAGCGACTAAGATTAGACCATCAATATTGTACTGGCTGATAACATTAATATATTTTTTTTCTAAGTCGATATCATCCTTAGAATTAAATATCATGAGTTTATACCCTTTTTTTGTCACTGCATCTTCAATTGATTCAATTAGCTCAGCAAAGAAGTAGGTCGAAATATGGGGAACGATAAGTCCAATAATATTTGATGTTTTGCGAAATAAACTACGTGCTAGTTCATTGGGCACATATTCAAGTTCATTAATCGCATCTTGTACCATTTTTCTGGTTTCTTCATTGACATAGCCAGTATTATTGATAACACGAGATACGGTCGCGACGCTTACGTTTGCTTTCTTGGCAACATCTTTAATTGTGGGCATAAAATCACTCCTTATATATTTAATTATAGTATATTAATATGCTTTTGTAAATCAATGTTATTTGATATAATAAGGCTTGGTTAGATGAAAATATAATAACGAGGTGAGGCTATGTCAAAACAAACAGACATCGCATTAAGAGAACTATTTATCTATCAAGTTTATATAAGAAATCATACAGAAGAAGGGACCTTTAATGCCTTTTGTAAAGACCTTGACAGAATTGAATCTTTGGGTGTAGATGTTGTATACTTGTTACCGATTCATCCCATTGGGAAAGCGCAACGTAAAGGATCACTTGGCTCCCCATATTCAATTCAAGATTACCGTAAGGTAAATCCCGAGTATGGAACGTTAGAAGATTTCAAAACGCTTGTTGATGAGATTCATCAACGTGGGATGAAAATCATGCTCGATGTTGTATATAACCATACATCTTATGATTCAACACTATTAAAAACATACCCTGACTACTTCTATCAAGAAGACGGGGAGTTTAAAAATAGAGTTGGTGACTGGTGGGATATTACTGATTTAGACTATACTAAGAGCCATGATTTATGGGATGAGTTAATCGATACATTACTATATTGGAGTCGACTTGGTGTTGACGGATATCGCTGGGATGTTGCGTCATTATTACCAATAGAATTTTTAGAAGAAGCACACGATAAAGTGTTATCGGTCAATCCTGATACAATCTTTCTAAGTGAGTCGGTTCACGGGGAGTTTTTACGCCATATACGTAACCGTGGATTCCTTGGGTTAAGTGAATCTGAGATCTATCAAGTCTTTGATATATCCTATGATTATGACACTCACCCACTGTTTGAAGGGTATTTAAATGGTGAAAATAGCCTAAAATCCTATTTATCGTCAATTTTACAACAAGAATATACGTACCCACAAAACTATATTAAACTGCGTAATTTAGAAAACCATGACTTTGGACGATTTGCTAAAATGGTGGATAGTGATCCTGTTAAAATAGATAACTGGTCAGCCTTTGTTTTCTTCAATAAAGGGTGTACAATGATTTATGCTGGACAAGAGAAAAGTGATACCAATTTACCAAGTTTATTTGACAAAGATCCTGTTAATTGGAATGGCTATGATATTACGCCACTTATAAAGAAAGCTTCATCGGTTGTTAAACAAGATATCTTTACAAAAGGCGTCTATGATTTTGAGTATCAAGCAAAAGATGTCATTGTGGCAACATATCAATTTCATCAACGGTTGATGGTTGGTGTATTCAATGTTGGTAATGAAACAGGAACTGTCACAGTATCTAAAGTACCTGATGGTGAGTATCAAAACCTTTTAGATGATACGATAATTACTGTTAAAGATCAAATCATAGAACTTTCTGATAAACCGCTTATTTTTGAGGTGACCTTATGAAAAAATTAATCGTTATCCTCATTTTAACACTAAGTATTGTACTTACAAGCTGCGAAGAACAATCTACTGGCCTTGATTATGATATGTTTGAGTCCTTGATTCATAAGTCTTATCAAGAGGCAGAAAATAAAATACCAAACCGATATATATTATATTACTACAGTGAAAGTTGTAGTCACTGTAATGATGTCAAACAGGAAATACTAACCTTCATTCAAAACTATGATGGTCTAGACGTATACTTAATGAATGTGGGTAGTCAAGAGGTCAATGATTCTTCACAATTCAGTGAGTTTCGTGGGACACCAAGTCTATTCATTATTGCCCAAGGCGAAATCGTTGAAACGTATGTTGGCACAACGCAAGTGCGCTCTTTCATTGAACATTATCGCTCTCTAGACTTATCATATGATACCTTTAGCTCCCAATATGAAGACAACTTCGATTTTATTAACACAAAAGATGATTCGGATTACTTAATCTATTATTATAATGGAACATGTGATGGGTGTGAGCTCATTAAACAAGATGTTTTAGAATTTGCCTTCTCACGGTCGCCTAAAGAAGTCATCTTTGTTGATAAAAGCCTTATTGATGACTCGGTAGCAGTCCCTTATGAAATAGATGACTTAACAGAATCACCAGCCCTTATTGAAATGTCATATGATATGGTTATGGCAACTCATGAAGGGCCGATTGCGGTAAGAAACTTTATTGAATCCTATACTGATGAACCGTTAGATATTGAAAGTAGTCGTTTGGAATACTCTGATTTTGCGGAAGAGCACTTAAATGACTATAGTGACACACTTGTGATCGATGATAACACGCATTTAGAGTATTTTTATAGTCCCTATTGTAGTGCGTGCAAATCAATTAAAAATAATGTATTAACATTCTTTGATAGCCTAGAGACACTCCCATTTTATCTCATTGATATTAGTACAGTATCCGGTGAACTCACCATTAGTGAGCTATCTGGTATCCCAACATTACTTGTTGTCGTAGATAATGAGATATATGAGATGTATGTTGGAACTGTTGAAATAAGTGAGTTCATGGAAGGATACCACTCTAATACGATTACATTACCTTAATAATAACGAAAA
>JAASSV010000109.1 GCA_021767685.1 Caryophanales bacterium
ATATTCGACGCGTTATGTTCCAACATTTCCACTTGTCTTATCGCATCTGCACACCGTTGGCCAAACCCATTTTTAAACCAAAAATCTGTTAATACCCAATCATGTTCAAACACTCTAACAACCCATGATAATCGCTTGTGGGCAATCCAGTCTTTTGACGCATGATTTAACATGGCTTGATATATTTTTTGTTTATTATCATCTATCGCACCATGACCATATAGTGGGACAACAGCACATTTCTGATTACCAAACAATACATCTCCTAAGATATAAAACATATAACCTAGCACTTTTGTATCATCAAGAAGGATAACCCCTTGATGATTTTTGATAAGATGATCAATCTTATCGTTAATCAAGGAGTTAATGTCTGATTTATGAGGCAAAGTATTAATCATTTTGCTTTCAGTGTCATACTGATGGAAAAATAGTTTTAGAATCATCTGTTTATGTTCTTGCTTAATATCCTTTAATGTCATTAAAAATCCTTCCTAATACTTATTTGTTTTGCTGAATGCGTTCTTTTTGTTCTGCTCTGCGTTTATAATAATCTTGAACCCGCAACATGTGATGATAGGCATCTAATCTTTCTTCTGTTAAATCGCCCTCATCAATTGCTGTTTTAACCGCACATTGTGGTTCTGACTGATGCTGACAGTCACGAAACTTACATGACAGAGCGAGGGTTAAGATATCCTCAAAGGTACCATCAACATCTGACGATGATGCGTGGATGATACGAATTCCTGGTGTATCAATAATAGCGCCACCTGATGGTAATGAGACCATTTCTCGATGTGTTGTTGTATGTCGCCCTTGAGCGTCTGATAATCGAATCGATTGAACCTTCAAATATTCATCATCTAATAATGCGTTAATTAAACTTGATTTTCCAACACCACTACTGCCAATAAGCACAATGGTTTGGTCATTAATTGTTTCTTTTAACTGATCTAAAGATGCTTCATCATAAATGCTAACAACTAGTGGTGTTTTACCGATAACCTGTTCAACACCTTCAATATAAATACTAGGTGTCTTTGTCAAATCTGATTTTGTCAACACAATCTCATACGGAATATGTTGACTTGTTGCTAGAGAGATGAGTTGTGATAATTTCTTCTTGTGAAAATCTTCATTCATTGATAGACAAATTAAAACGCGATCAACATTAGTCGCAAGTAATTGTTCTTGATAGTCTTGGGTCGTGGCCACTCTTTTTAAAACACTGCGTCGTTCATGCAGGCGCTCAATGATTCCTTCTTTAGGATTACTCTGTCTGAAATCAACGACATCCCCAACGGTTGGATAATCGTCTTTACTCGTTAAAATGTACTGTAATCGGCCACTTAATTGTAATTGATAGATAGTCTGATTATGCTCAGCTAAATACTGTGTATAGTTGACACGTATGATACGTGCCGTAAGTAAATTATTCATGCATATACCTCCCTTCTTTTGATATTTTTCGGAAGATACATGCATACAAAAAGGACCCACACGGTAGGTCCTTAGTTAATGTTATTAAAAGGTCTACTTTAGTGTAGTGATGTATCTTCGCTTGTTTGTGTAAATAGATGTTTTCATAATACATCACTCCTTTACATTTAGTTTGTTTCCATTACTATATTACTAAATAATCATTACCCTGTCAATGTTTATTTAGCCTTTCTTTATGACCTCTTCTATTGCCTTAACCATTGGCCATGCGCCATCATGAGTATTTGACATAACAGTAAATGTGATATCTCTTTTAGGATAGTAGGCTGTTTTAAATGATACCCCCGCATCTTCCCCTGAAAACGTGATCGTGTAAGTGTCATCAAACCGTTCTAACCATACACCTAATCCATAAGTAATCTTGTCAGACGTATAATGTGGTGTGATCATGTCATTTAGTGTGCTTTTTTTCACAATGTCACCAGCTAATAATGCTTCCCAAAATAATGCCATGTCTTTTAGATTTGTATACATCCCACCATCGCCACCAGCGATAATGGGTAAGTGATAGATATTCGTTTTTACGGTTCCATCATCCTCTTCAATATAACCTAGTGCTGTATTAGATGGTAACTGATTAAATGCATAAGCCCCTGAATGCGTCATGCTTGCTTTGGTAAAAATTTGATCCTGAATCCACTCAAAATAATCACCTGTGAGTTCTTCTATAATAACAGCCAATAAAACAAAGGCACTATTGTTGTACTTGAACTTCGAACCGGGAGTAAACTCCATTGGTCGGTTTGGCATCAATGGTAAATAATCAGAGGGTTTCTTTAAATCATACCAAGGGATATCTAAAAACAAATTGTTTTCATCATCTAACATACTTTCATCAAAATAATCAGGAATACCCGATGTGTGCGTTAACAGTTGTCGTATTGTTACATTTTGATTATCGTTTGCAAATGGTGTCTTAATATAGGAAAAAGCAGGATCATCTAACTGACATTTTCCCTCTTCAACCAAACGCATTATTCCTAGAGCCGTGAAAAATTTGGTCCCTGAAGCAATGCCAAAACGCGTGCTATCGGTAATTGGAAGTTCTTCAGCACGATTCCGGTATCCCTTTGCTATTTTGAAGACATTATGTGTTTTATAAAATACTTGAGCTGTCCCAGAGAACTCGATCGTTTTTGTCTTTTGTTGTAATTGTTCGTGTAGTTTGTCAGTCATAATTTATCCTTTCTATAATACAAATAAATGAGTGTATGTTGCTCATATTATAACAAAAATTATGCCTTGAGTCATATTTTTTCTGAAAAACATTGCTTTTTTATGACAAATGTCATAAACTCTTTTTACATAATTGATTATACTAGTGATGTAAGGAGGTCATTATGACAGTACAAGATAATATAGAAACCGTATTTAATCAATATTTAACAAAACATCGGCCTGATTCTGTTCAAATAGTTGAGTTTGATCCAGGTCATGTTATTGTTGAAGAAGGCGAGCCAATGCAACACTTTTATTTTACTATTGAAGGTAAAACAAAAGTATTTAAAGACTATGAGAACGGTAAAACGTTTCTTCTTGGATTCTTTGATGGGTTAGGCGTTTTAGGAGATATTGAATATTTCCACAGTATTCCTGCCACCTGCACTGTTCAAGTTGTCGAGCCAATTAAAGCCTATAAAATATCATATTCTGCGATTGATATCTTTTATAAAAACGATATTGATTTTGTCACAAACATGTTGTTACAACTATCAAGAAAAGTATTACACAGTAATGAGATAACGGCAAACAATATGGTATATCCACTTGAAGTACGACTCGCGAGTTACTTACTATCTATCGCAACCGATGAGCATGAACATGCATTACCAAATTTAGAAGATTTAAGCAACAACTTAGGAACGAGTTACCCTCATTTATTCCGTAAGTTAAAAGAGTTTGAAGATGATAATCTTATTTCAAGAAAGCGTCATCAAATACGTATCATAAACCGTGAAGAGTTAACCACTATAGCCCGTGGTAATATCTATGAAAGTCCATTAGATGATGAAAGCACGTTGGCGTAATATGGTGTTCGTTGCATTACCACTAATTGCGGGGCTAGCGATTACTTTACAAAGCGTGTTGAACAACCGTTACGGTAAAGAAGCGGGTATGTTAGAAGCTGTGATTTTTGTTCATTTATTTGGATTATTACTAGCTGTAGCCATTTACTTGGTCTTAGGAAACTCGTTGATCACATTATTTAAAAATTATAAGTTCATCATCACATTAGCTGGTTTTATGGGGGTTGCGATTGTATATTCTACAGCGTTAAGTATTTCATATATCGGGGTAACCGATACCATCATGATTTCCATTTTTGCCCAGATTGCGTTCTCTAAAACGATAGATCACTTTGGACTTTTCGGCGTTGAAGTTTCCCCTTTAACAGGTTATGAACTATTGGCAATTTTGTTAATGATTGTCAGTGTTGTTTTACTAAGAACGAAATAAAACATGTGAGCAAATCACATGTTTTTTTATTCCTTGTAAAGTCCATATCATAATTTTTGTTTCATAATGGCATATGTTGTTGTAGTTTGTAAATATCCGTGGTAAAATTAGTTTTAGTAACAAATTAATAATTAAGAACTGTACGGAGGACACTAATGATGACAACAATGACTGCCATCATCACCAACACGCTATTACTTTTTGGTTTAGTCTTTTTAATTAATCAAAGCGACCGAGTCCGGCAAGACAATACTGAACGGGCTAATGTTTTGTATGGCTTAATTATTGGATTCATTACCATTATCATTATGTTAAATGCGTGGCAGATGCAAGATGGTATCTTTTTTGATACTCGGACAGTGATGATCAGTGTTACCCCGCTCTTCTTCTCTGGACTAACCGCTTTTATTGCCATGCTTATGGCTGTTTTATTCAGAATCATATCTGGTGGGGTGGGTATCCTTCCTGGTGTTTTAACTATTATCACTAGTTTTGGTATTGGACTTTTATGGAAACGTTATGTCTATCCTAGATGGAAAT
>JAASSV010000110.1 GCA_021767685.1 Caryophanales bacterium
AAAAAGAGGAATTGGAGATACACAAGCGTCAGATTACGCTTCAATTGACAACGCTCCTGAGGAACGTGAAAGAGGAATTACAATCAATAGTGCACACATCGAGTACTCTACTGACAAGCGTCACTATGCACACGTTGACTGTCCAGGGCATGCCGATTATGTTAAAAACATGATCACTGGTGCTGCACAAATGGATGGGGCTATCTTAGTTGTATCTGCTGCAGATGGAGCTATGCCTCAAACACGTGAACACATCTTACTTGCTCGCCAAGTTGGTGTACCTAAATTAATCGTATTCATGAACAAAACTGATATGGTTGATGATGAAGAATTACTTGAATTAGTTGAAATGGAAATTCGTGAATTATTAGACGAATATGACTTCCCTGGAGACGACATTCCTGTAGTAATGGGATCTGCATTAAAAGCACTTGAAGGTGACGAAGATCACGAAGAAAAAATCATCGAATTAATGGAAAACGTTGATACTTACTTCGAAGATCCTGTTCGTGAAACAGATAAACCATTCTTAATGCCTGTTGAAGATGTATTCAGTATTACTGGACGTGGAACAGTAGCTACTGGTCGTGTAGACCGTGGAACTGTTAAAGTCGGAGATGCTGTTGAAATCGTTGGTATTAAAGATACAACTAACTCAGTTGTAACTGGTGTTGAAATGTTCCGTAAATTATTAGACCAAGCAGAAGCTGGAGACAACATTGGTGTCTTACTTCGTGGTGTTAACCGTGAAGATATCCAACGTGGTCAAGTTGTTGCTAAACCTGGTAGTGTTACACCACATACTAAGTTTGAAGGTCAAGTTTACGTATTAAGTAAAGAAGAGGGTGGACGTCATACACCATTCTTCAGTAACTATCGTCCACAATTCTACTTCAGAACGACTGACGTTACAGGTGTTATTGAATTACCTGAAGGTGTAGAAATGGTTATGCCTGGTGACGACGTTACAATGATCGTTGACTTAATTCACCCAATCGCATTAGAACAAGGTACTAAGTTCTCAATCCGTGAAGGTGGACGCACAGTTGGTGCAGGTAACGTAAGTAAAATTATTGAATAATAATTATACAAACAATTAAAAAGAGACCTCGGTCTCTTTTTTTTCACGTAAATTACATATCTTTTTGTTTAAAATTTGTTATAATAACGATAGGTGATAATTATGTTAATCGATACACATGTCCATTTAAACGCAGACGAATTTGAAGGAAAAGAAGCCGAAATCATAAAGCGAGCTCAAGAAGCAGGTGTCAAAAAACTGATTGTGATTGGGTTCGATCACAAGACGAACGAGAAAGCCATTGAACTTGCAGAACAGTATGACTTTATCTATGCGACTGTTGGATTTCATCCAACGATTGCTAAAGATATTAAAGATAATGATTTTGTTATTTTAGATGAGCTTTTAGACCATGATAAAGTGGTCGGCATTGGTGAATGTGGCCTTGATTTTTATTGGGATAAAGATCATATTGATGATCAAGTTGAAGTATTTAAGGAACAAATCAAACGATCTCTTGAGTTAGAGTTACCACTAATTATTCACATGCGAGATGCGAGTGAGGCAACCTATAATGTTTTAAGTGAATTTGAGAACTTGCGTGGCATAATGCATTGTTATAGTGGCAGTGCGGAAATGGTAGATCAATTTCTTGAGTTAGGACTTCATATATCCTTAGGTGGACCTGTCACATTTAAGAATGCGAAAACGCCTAAAGAAGTCGCTAAGGTCGTTCCATTAGATCGGCTTTTGGTTGAAACGGATTCACCTTATTTATCTCCTCACCCATTTCGAGGAAAACGTAATGAACCAGCACGAGTAAAACTTGTTGCTGAGGAAATAGCAAAGTTACGTGATATGTCATTTGAAGAAGTTGCAAAGGCAACGACAGAGAATGCGATATCACTATTCAAACTAGAGGAGTGATGACTTTGAAAAAATTATTGTATGTCGTAATAGCTGTATTAGTTATATCTTTATCTGCGTGTGTCCCTGTTTATGAGGGGTCAGATCCAGATGTCATTGATACGGCGTATACCGAAGAAGAGTTAATTGAAATTATTGAAGATCTTATGCCAGAAGCTGAGACGAGCACAACCTATACCTTGGATGAGTTTGAAGGGGCCGTTAAGTCCATGATTCAACAAGTTCATGATGGCGTGATAGGTATTGTTAATGAGAGTTCACTCGGTTATGGAACAGGTAGTGGTGTTGTTTATAAAAGTGATAATGATACATATTATGTTGTGACAAATGAACATGTTGTTGCTGATTATGATACATTGACCGTTGTCTATGAACGCAATGGTTTACTCTTTGAAGTTGCTGATGAAAATATTACGGTTTTAGGAATGGACCCTGTGACAGACTTAGCGGTTTTAACGTTCACTTCAAGTGAAGATTTTCCTGTGATACCCATCGCAGACAGTTATGAAGTTGAAATCGGTCAATTTGCTTTTGCGATAGGAAACCCACTTGGATTTGAATATTATGGGACCGTTACAATGGGGGTTATTAGCGGTCTAGCAAGATATGTTCAAAATGCTGAATTTGATGCGACCCTGCTCCAACATGATGCGGCAATTAGTCCTGGTAATAGTGGTGGAGCTTTAATTAATATTAATGGCGAACTCATTGGGATTAATAATATGAAATTAGTTACTGATAACGTTAGTAATATTGGATTTGCGATTCCATCTAATACAGTACAACGAATCATTGAAGACTTAGAGGATGATGGTATTATTACTCGCCCATATCTAGGTATTAGCACGTATGCACAAGTCAATGCATGTGGACTTGATTATGGAGTCTGTGTGACTGTTGAACCAGGAGGAGCAGCTGATGCAGCTGGACTAGAAGATGGCGATGTTATTATAGGCTATAAGACCGGAGATATGGATGAATTTCTTGATATATATAATTTTAATGATTTACGTGAAGCAATATTAAACTCTAATGTTGGAGATTCTGTGACAATGGAATATATTCGAAATGGTAGTGAATATGTAAGTGATACTGCCACATTAAATGTTCATCCAGATGATCAATAAATAATAACAAAACAAAGAGACTTCAAAAAGTGTGATTTTGAAGTCTTTTTTTATAGCGTAAAATTATTTATGAATAGTTAAAGTAGAGTTAAGTCACTTGCTGATTAGTTAAACGCTTTTATATAAAATTTACAAACAAATTATAAATGAAATAAAAGCGTTTTTACGGCTTGAATAAGACATAGTTTATCGCTTAAAAAAATGTAAAAAAAGACTTTACATTACTAAGTTTAAGTGATAAACTATGTTTGAAAGCGTTATCGTTTTTTCTATTGGCGTGTCACATTTCGTGGTAAATAATGATCGACTTCAAGAAATTCTTGAATCAGAAGATGAGCGAGCCCAATGACATTAGTTTTCGATCGATATTTAGATGTCGTTAAGATGTCTAAATTCATAATTTGAGAATGTAAGTTATTTTTAATTAGTGAGATACTTTCCGATATATTTTCTACTAAAAAGCTATTAATAATTATTGCCTTAGGATTTAACATTTGGGAGATATTATTTACAGCAATACTTACGTTGTCGATAAATTCACTATAGACTTTCATGGCGTAAGGGCATTTGCGTTTATAGCGGTTAGTTAATTCTTGTAAATCAACTAACTCATCCGTGAGTTGATGATAGCGATCAATGATGGCAGAATCCTTTAGATAGGTTTCAAGACATCCTTTATTACCACAAACACATTGGTTGCCACCGGGATGTATGATGGTATGGCCGATTTCTCCGGCAAACCCATCTTCCCCAGTGTATAAGGTGTTGTTGATAATGATTCCCATACCAACACCAATACCAATATTTAAAGAAACAATATTGTGCTGGTTTATAAAGACGATGTTTTCACCTAAAGCTGAAATGTTTGCTTCATTTTCGACATAAGTATCGATATCCGTATAGTCTTCAATTATTTTTTTCAGTTCAATATCTTTCCAGGATGTGAATGGAGCGAATTTAATGCGGTGATCTTTATCTAAGATTCCGTAAACACCAATTCCGATTCCAATAATACCATAAGTTGAATCAAACGTATTTTCTTTTAATTCATCAATTGTCTTGAGCAACTCTTCAAGATATGGACTAAAGTTTGGATTGGAAATAGGATGTTTAATCTCAAATAACATTTCACCAAATAAGTTGGTGATAACACCATAAATTTGCGCCGTTTGTAAGTCAAGACTTAAAATACGACCAGCATTTTTATTGAGGGCAATCACCTTTGCACTACGACCACTGGTTTTAATAGTTTTATCAGTTTTTATCACGATTTGTTTTTTGATCAAATCTTGAATAATTGATGATATAGTTGCTTTATTTAGTGTTGTTAAACGCGCAAGTTCAATACGTGTTGTTTCTTTTAATTCAACGAGTTTTTCGACGACTAGCTTGGTGTTCTCAGTTTTAACTGATTT
>JAASSV010000111.1 GCA_021767685.1 Caryophanales bacterium
ACTTTATTTAAGTATAAAAGACTAAACATAAACGGAGAGTAATCTCCGTTTTTGTTTGGAAAACCCTCTCTTTATGTTACAATAGAGTGAAATGAGGTGACAGATATGCAGCGACGCTTAATGGTCTATCAAAAAAATATAACTGATGAGTTGATTCAAATCTTTGAAGCAAATGCGTTGGTTGATTTATCTTATAAAACTGATGATATTATCATTGTGACAGATGAAGAATACTATCACCATGAACCAACCAATTATGAAGATATTTATGAGCTCTTAGCCAATGATTTTGATGGTGAAGTAACAATGTATATTGAACCTTATACAAAAGACGAGTTTCCCTTTTTAAAACAAATGCAAACGTTCATTAAAACATTGCCGCATCGCTTATACTATTTTGAAGATGTTATTCCTTATGTGGTATTACGTAATGAAACAGATTTTAAACATCAAATTAAAGCATATATTGAATCTCAAGTTAAACCAGAGGTAGTGGAAACAGTCATATCTTTCATCCAGAATAATATGAATTCAAGTCAAAGTGCCGATAAACTCTATATGCACAGGAACACATTGAATTATCGGGTAGATAATTTTGTTGAAAAAGTCCATATTAATGTTAAAAACTTTAAAGGGGCTAATGCGATGTATATGTTATATCAATATTAATAAAAGAAAGTGCTTTAGTTTGTGCAGGTTGCACATTAACAAGCCCTTTCTTTTTTACTATAATGAGTATAGTGTATAAACTATAAAATAAAGGAGAGATATACATGGCTGAGTTAGTATTTAAGAACTTAGACAAAGTTTATGATAATCAAGTGCAAGCCGTATTTGATTTCTCATTAAAAGTTAAAGACAAAGAATTTATTGTATTCGTTGGTCCTTCAGGATGCGGGAAGTCAACCACATTAAGAATGGTTGCGGGATTAGAAGAAATTACAGCTGGTGAATTATACATCGATGATGTTTTAGTTAATGATGTCGCACCAAAAGATCGTAATATCGCGATGGTATTCCAATCGTACGCATTGTATCCACATATGACCGTATATGATAATATGGCATTCGGATTAAAATTACGTAAAATGCCAAAAATGGAAATTGAAAAACGCGTTAAAAACGCTGCCGATATTTTAGGGTTAGTACCTTACTTAGATCGTAAACCAAAAGCCTTATCTGGTGGACAACGTCAGCGTGTTGCTTTAGGTCGTGCAATTGTACGTGACGCTAAAGTATTCTTAATGGATGAGCCACTATCAAACTTAGATGCAAAATTACGTGTTCAAATGCGTGCTGAAATCATCAAGTTACATGAACGTATTGGTACAACAACTATCTACGTTACACATGATCAGATTGAAGCGATGACTATGGCAAGTCGGATTGTTGTTATGAAAGATGGGTATATCCAACAAGTTGGTAAACCTAAAGAGATTTATGACAACCCAGCAAATATCTTCGTCGGTGGATTTATTGGTACGCCACCAATGAACTTCTTAGATGGTAAAGTCACAAAAGAAGGATACTTTGTCGGTGAAGGAATTAAAGTTAAAGTTCCAGAAGCAAAACTTAATATTCTAAAAGATAATGATAAAATTAATGAACCAGTCGTATTAGGTGTTCGTCCAGAACATATTCATGACGAGAAAGTTGTCAAGAAAACATATGAAGACTCATTAGTAGAAATGAAAGTTGATGTTGCTGAGTTACTTGGTGCTGAAACTAACATTTATGCGCAAATTGGACCAACTACTATTGTTGCTAAGGTAAACGCAAGAACGGATATCAAAATTGGAGACGAAATTGAATTAGCGTTCGACATGAACAAAGTTCACTTCTTCGATCCAGAATCAGAATTACGTTTAAAATAATATTATTAAGACACCTCAAGCGAGGTGTTTTTTTATGAAATAAAGGGGAAATGTAACCATGAATTATATAAGACGAACACTAAGTGGTATTGCGCTGATCAACCAATCAAACGTAGTACACTTAGATGAAGGACTTACGCATTATCTTAATCGATTATGTCTTTCTAATGTATCAACTTTATCCGGTCGTAAAAAAGCCGCTCGAGTCCTATTAAATAAAACAGCCAATATACCAATATATATTAACTCAGACATTTTATTATTCCCAAATCAATCTTTAAGAAAGGTAGATACCGTATTGGTTAACTATTATGCGATTTATGATATAATAGAAGAGGAGAATGGAACAAAAATCATTTTTAAGGACTTACAAACACTTCTTATACCACAGTCTATTCACTACATGCGGCGACAGATGTCTGCTTGTTCCCAACTATTACAACACCTAAGACAATAAAGAAAGTGTTTACATTATGGTTTATAAATAGATTTATTATAAAAAATTTTGTATAATAAACATGAAGAAAAAAGAAAAGGAGTTTTAAATAATGGCAAAGAAAATTGTAAGAGATTTACAGGTTGAAGGGAAAACTGTATTAATGCGTGTTGATTTTAACGTTCCTATGCAAGATGGAAAAATCACTGATGACAACCGTATTGTACAAGCATTACCGACAATCAAAGACGTCATGAACCGTGGGGGAAAACTTGTCTTATTTTCACATCTAGGACGTATTAAAAAAGAAGAAGACAAACTTGGAAAGAGTTTACAACCGGTTGCTAAAAAATTAAGTGAATACTTAGAACATCCTGTTCAGTTCATTCCGGAAACTAGAGGAGAAGCTCTAGAAAACGCCATTAATGGATTACAAAATGGAGATGTATTAATGTTTGAAAATACACGTTTTGAAGATCTAGATGGTAAAAAAGAATCAGGAAATGATCCTGAACTTGGTAAATATTGGGCATCACTAGGAGATGTATTTGTAAATGATGCATTTGGAACTGCACATCGTGAACATGCTTCAAATGTAGGTGTTGCTAAATACACTGATGAAGTTGCTGCTGGATATTTATTAGAAAAAGAAATCAAGTTTATTGGTGATGCAGTCGATAATCCAGAACGCCCATTTATCGCAATTTTAGGTGGAGCAAAAGTCGGAGATAAAATTGGTGTCATCAAGAACTTATTGAACAAAGCGGACAAGATTTTAATCGTTGGTGGTATGAGCTATAACTTTTTAAAAGCCCAAGGATATGAAATTGGAACCAGTATTTGTGAAGAAGATAAAATTGAGTTAGCAAAACAATTATTAAACGATGCTGATGGTAAAATCGAATTACCAGTTGATTTAAAAGTTACAAAAGAATTTAGCAACGATGCTGAGGCTAGAGTTGCTGCTTATGACGATATTAAAGCCGATGAAATGGGACTGGATATTGGACCAAAAACAATTGAAAAATATACAGAATTATTAAAAGATGCGAAAACAGTTGTTTGGAATGGACCTGCAGGAGTCTTTGAGTTCCCTAACTTTGCGGTTGGAACAAAAGGAATCTGTCAAGCATTAGCTGATATCGATGCAACAACCATTATTGGTGGTGGCGATAGTGCAGCTGCAGTAATTAGTTTTGCATACGCTGATGACGTTACTCATATTTCTACTGGTGGAGGCGCATCATTAAACTACTTAGAAGGAAACGTACTCCCAGGTATTGCTGCTGTAGACGATAAATAAGGAGTTAATTATGGAAATTAAAATTAATAGTACTGAAGGACTACATGCGTTATTAGCATCACGCATTGTCCAATTGGCAAGCAAGTATGATGCTGATATTCGTATTGAGTACGAAGATACTACGATTGATGCAAGAAGTATTTTAGGGCTTGTTTCATTAGCTGTTCCTAAAGGAGAAAACATTAAAGTAATCGCTACAGGAACAGAAGCTGAACAAGCATTAAACGAACTGAAAAAAGTATTGAGTTAGGATGACAAAAATGAGAAAACCAATTATTGCAGGAAACTGGAAAATGAACAAAACACGTGATGATGCCTTACAATTCATCTACAGTGTAAATATGAAATTACCAGATCGCGAGTTAGTTGATAGTGTTGTATGTGCACAAGCACCGATTCTCCGCGACTTAGTTAAACGTCAAGGAGATGAACTAAGAATTGGTGCACAAACCATGCACGAGTTAGATAATGGAGCTTATACTGGAGAAGTCAGTGCCCCGTTATTAACGAATATTGGTGTTAAGTATGTTATTATTGGACATAGTGAACGCCGTGCATATTATAATGAAACAGATGAAACAGTAAACAAAAAACTTCATCAAGCATTCCGTTATAATATTACACCGATTTTATGTGTTGGTGAAAGTCTTGAAACACGAGAAGAAGGTACGACGGATGCATTTGTTAAAAACCAAGTTGAAATTGCATTAAAAGGGCTTGGAAGTGAACAAGTGAAAGAGCTTGTTATCGCTTATGAGCCAATTTGGGCAATTGGAACGGGTAAAACAGCAACAGCTGAACAAGCGAATGATACGATTAAAGGTATTCGTAATGTTGTTAAAGAGTTATACAATAAAGACACAGCTAACA
>JAASSV010000112.1 GCA_021767685.1 Caryophanales bacterium
ACCAGTTGATAAACTACTGTTAAACCATCCGCGGTATTGATCGCTTCCTTCTAAGTATAAATCACTTGGATATGACAGACCAAAGTCTTTCATTCCACCATGATGACTGGTTCCACTATCAAACCATACATCTAAAATGTCCGTTTCTTTTGTAAAGTCTCCGTTTGGACTTGCTGGGTTTGTGTAACCGTCTGGCAGTAACTCCTTCGCAGAACGGCTAAACCATGCATTTGTTCCTTCTTTTTCAAAGATATCTGCGACATGGTTAATAACGTCTTTATCTAAGATGGCACTACCATCTTCGTTATAAAAGACAGGAATTGGAACTCCCCAAGTCCGTTGGCGACTAATACACCAGGCTTTACGGTCTTTTACCATGTTTTCCATTCGTTTTTCTCCCCATTTAGGGACCCAATTAATATTGTGGATTTCCTTAATCATGTCATCTTTTAACGATTCAATTGATGCGAACCATTGATCGGTTGCGCGGAAGATGACAGGTTTTTTTGTTCGCCAATCATGTGGGTAACTATGGGTAATTGTTTGTACTTTTAATAAGGCACCAAGTTCTGATAAGTCGCTGATGACAGAATCGTTACATTCTAAGATGAACTGACCTTCATACTGTCCAGCTTCTTTTGTCATATATCCTTTTTCATCGACAGGACATAAGATATCAAGACCATAGTTTTGACCGATGATGAAGTCATCTTCACCATGTCCTGGTGCGATATGAACAAGACCAGTTCCGCCATCAGTGGATACGTGGTGTCCTAAAATAACAGGACTTACGCGATCATATAATGGATGTTTATAGGTCATGTTTTCTAACTCATATCCTTTAACATCTTCTAACGTTTCAACGGTTTCCCAACCGAGAACCTCTTTTAACTCATTGATCAGTTCTGTTGCGACTAAGTAGATTGTCTCGCCATCCACTTTTACAAATGAATACAAGATGTGATCTCCAACCGCAATCGCTAAGTTAGCTGGGATTGTCCATGGGGTGGTGGTCCAGATTAAGAACTTAAAGTCAAAATCATATTTTCCTAAGCTATCAACCGCATCCATCCCAACATAGATTGATGGATCTTTGACATCATGATACTCGATTTCAGCTTCTGCTAGTGCGGTTTCACTTGATGGACTCCAAAAGATTGGTTTTAACCCCTTAAAGATGAGTCCTTTTTCGACCATATCGGCAAAGATACGGAGTTGTGATGCTTCGTATTTTGGTTTTAAAGTCACGTAAGGATTATCCCATTCACCTAAGACACCAAGACGTTTAAACTGCTCGCGTTGGCGATCAACTTGCTCATAAGCATAGTCTTCACATAGTTGTCTAAACTCGGCTTTACTGATGTCATGGCGTTTTACTTTTTTATGTTTAACAAGTGCCGTTTCAATCGGTAATCCATGGGTATCCCACCCCGGTACATAACGGGTATAGAATCCACGCATGCTTTTATACCGTACGACAAAGTCTTTTAATATTTTATTTAAGGCATGACCAATATGAATATCACCATTCGCATATGGTGGGCCATCATGGAGAACATACTCCGTGTTCCCTTTGTTTTTGTCTAATCGTTTTTGATACAAATTCATGTCTTCCCATGCTTTTTGCATCTCTGGTTCTTTTTTACCGAGATTTCCCCGCATCGGGAAGTCTGTTTTCGGTAATTGTAAAGTGTCTTTGTAGTCTTTACTCATCGTTTTCACTCCTTCAAATAAAAAATCGTCCTTCAAAAAAAGGACGAAATCATTTCCGTGGTACCACCTTAGTTCTAGCATCACACTAGCACTCATTGCTCATAACGCCGAGTCGCGAAGTCACTTACTATTTTCAGTGCTTAACTCATAGGGGATATATCTTGAGGCATCATTCCAAGCTTTCACCAACCCTTGGTCGCTGTACATGTGTTACTTAAGATACGTGTCCTATTCATCGTTTTCTATAGTCTTTTATATTTTAACAAATTCTTATAGAATTACAACCATTTTAAATATATTTTCCAATTTTTAAGAGATATTTTCCTTTTCGTGTTGTTTTTAAGGTCTCTTTGATCACAAATCGTCCCTCACGGTGTAACGATAAGATATCATTTATCTTTAGTGTGTGTGTTTGATCATTTGTCGGGAAATGATTGACTTTAACATTGCCACTATTGATAAATGCGGTACTTTTATTGCGTGATGTATGTAAGATTGCGGCGATGATCACATCAAGTCGCATCGAACTCACAATAATGTTAAATGTTCTAAGCTTAATCGTTTTTTCAATATCACGGCCATCAATGACATCCACAGTGACAGGTGACTTACCAATCCGATTTAAGCGATACTTAATGGTTTTCTTTACCGCATCAGTTACGTAAACCAATCCTTTGTCTGCGACAATATCACCGATACTCTCGCGCGGAATGTCCAGTCCCATTAAACTTCCAAGAATTTTTGGATGAGAGAGACGCCCTTGCTTATTCTTAAGTGTCAGCTCTAAACAGGTAATGTCTTGTTTGGGCTCAGTAAAGAAATAGGCTCGTTGTCTAGTGGGGTTTTTAAAACCACCATCAAACTGAACGTGTTGTCCTTTCGTGATTGATTGGATAATCGCTTGTTCTTCTGGGGTTAAGAAGGCAGTAATGTGTGGTGTTTCTTGCGCTAGTATGTGATGAATCTCTTGGTGAAATGCCTTGTAATCCATTAGCTACCCATCAAGAACAATGCCTGTTCTAAGGTGCTTAAGCCCCATTGATAAAGAATAAATCCGAGGATTGGGGTAAAGTCCATTTGCCCAAAGACGAGCAATCCGCGGAAAATCCGCATATAGGGATTAGCTAGTCGGTATATGTATAGGTAGAATTTAGACCGTCTAAACTCTGGAAACCATGATAATAGTACATAAGCAATTAGTACATAGAAATAAATGCGCAATAACCAGTATGCGCCTAAAAGTAAATAATAAAACATAATTCGTTACTCCTTATATTGTTCTACAAAATCCCGTAATGAGCCATCTTTATAATCTTGTTTTGTTGCGAATAAAAAGATGTATTGTTGAATGACTTCAACTTCACCATCTATCGCATAAGTAATCCCACTTAAAAATGTGATCACTTTGTTTGCCTCAATCGCATTATACTGTTCAAAGTTAATGACAAGAGGGATCCCTTTTAACAGCCGGTCTCCTAATTTATAAATATCAATATCCTTATTCATCTTAATAAATTGAACACGGTCGATTGCTTTTTTTCGTTTAAAAAACATGGTTACACCTCTTCTTTAAATAATACACTACCTAGTCTAATAAAACTAGTATTGTGCCTTAGTGCTACTTTGTAATCATTACTCATTCCCATCGATAACGCAGTTAAGTTACAATCTAATTGTTGATTCGCTTCCGTCAATAACTGTTCTAATAATGAGAACTCTTTATCGATAACTTTGTCATCATCCGTATGTGTTGCCATTCCCATTAATCCGATCAAATCAATGTTTTCATACGTTTGAATCTCTTTTATTGCATCAATAACCTCTCCCGGAGCAAATCCGTGTTTATTGGGTTCACCACTGATGTTGACTTGAAGAAAACATTTTAATGGTGTTTTACGTCGTTTATTGACTTCTTTAGCTGTTTTTAATTTATGGATGGAATGTAAATAATCAATTTGATTAATGATTTTTTTAATCTTTTTTGTTTGTAAGGTTCCAATAAAATGCCAAGTGATATCATAATCAACTAGTGCATCTTGTTTTTCTTGCAAGGCACTGACACGGTTTTCACCAAAATGGCGAACACCTTGATGGTACAGTTCACGCATCTGTTCCGGATTAAAATACTTAGTCGCGGCAACCAAGGTCACAGATGTTTCCTTTAATTCTTCGAGTATTGGCTTGGCTGTTATTTTCATTTTTTACGCGTTGAATAGGTGAAGATGCTTGTCATAAACAAGGCAATAATTGCTAAAATCATCAACACCATATCTTGTCTCCTGAAAATTAGAGCAAGCACTAGAATAATTACCATTGTGACCGCGTATGTAATTGTATATCGTTTTTTTCTCATTTTCTCACCACATATCTTAAAAAAGCGCATAAGCGCTTATTTAAATCGAGACTTTAACCATGATGGAATTGATGTTTTTGATGGTTCTTCATCGTCATCATCGTTATCTTTAATTTTAGGTTTCTTTTTCTTAGAACTTGTGTCTTCTTCAACGACTTCTTGTGGTTCTTCGTCTTCATAGTCACTTGTTCCAATGTCGCTAAAGGCGACTTTATTTTCATCGAACCCTGTCGCAATGACAGTGACGATAATTTCTTCATCAATATCTTGATTGACAGTTGCCCCATAAATAATGTTAATTTCAGTAGAACTTGCATTTTGAATGGCTTCAACAGCTTCATTGATTTCCCATAATGCAACATTAACATCACTAGTAATATTGACA
>JAASSV010000113.1 GCA_021767685.1 Caryophanales bacterium
CCATCTATTTCCTGCATCTTTTTAATGGTATATTGCGCTAAATTATACTCATGATCATGGATCTCTTCAAACCCAATCTCTTTCAGATAATCAATCGCTTTTCCAAGTCCTATTGCTTCTGCGATAGGTGGCGTTCCTGTTTCAAACTTATATGGGGGATTCTTGTATGTTGCATCATGTTTTTCGACATAATCAATCATATCTCCACCATACTCTAGTGGTGTCATTTGTTCGAGTAACTTATACTTTCCAAAAAGAACACCGATACCCGTTGGGCCTAACATTTTATGACCACTAAACGAGAGAAAATCACAATCTAAATCGCGTACATCAATTGGAATGTGTGGTGCAGCTTGTGCTGCATCAACACTTACAATTGCTCCTGTTTCATGAGCCAACTCTATGATCTCTTTTAATGGAGTAATATATCCCATAACATTAGATACATAGGTTAGGGCAACAACTTTTGTTTTATCTGATAAGACACGTTTAAAGGCATCAACTGTGATCCGGCCATCATCTGTTAATGGAACATACACAAGTTTTGCGCCAATATTTTTAGCAACTTGTTGCCACGGTAATACTGAACTGTGGTGTTCAAGTTCCGAAACAATGATTTCATCTCCTGGTGCTAATACATGGTATCCATAGCTTAACGCGACTAAGTTTAACGCTGATGATGCACCACGAGTAAAGACGACCTCATTCACATCACTGTTTATGAAGTTGGCAATCTTTTGACGTGCGTCATTGTATTTTTCAGTTGCTACATAGCTTAAATGATATACACCTCGGTGAACATTTACACCATACTTTTCGTAGTAATCATTTAAGTTATCAATAACACTACTTGGTGTCAAACTGCTTGCAGCACTATCTAAATACACAAAACTATCATCTGCGGTTAAAACAGGAAAATCAGTTCTGATTGTTTTCGGATCCATGTGTGCCTCCTATAAATCTTGTGTTTTTCTTTCTACGCTATTGACGAAGACAGATTTTAATGCATCACTATCTAAAGCATCTAGCACAGGGCTAAGAAACCCATTGATAATGAGGCGTTCTGCATTACGTTTACTGAGTCCACGACTCATTAAGTAATACAGTTGTTCTTCATCTATTTTTCCGATGGCAGCGCCATGAGACGCAATGACATCATATTCATCAATTAATAGTAATGGATTGGCATCAAGTCGTGCTTTACGACTTAATACAATACCTCTATTTTGTTGTCTTGCGACACTTTGTTTCATATGTTTGTGAATCTTACCAATTCCTTCAAAAACAAGCGCGGATGTATCACTACTAACGCCGTAGTTTTCGATATATCCTTCGGTATGATGAGCAAGATGCTCAACGAGTTGTTCAAACCGGGCTTCTTGTTGTTGGTTGGTAATGGCTACGGTTTTGACATAACTTTTCGCATAAGGTTCAATTAACTGAACGTTCGTTGTGACATCTGATAACGCATCACTGACTTCTGCGATATTATAGGTTAATTCTCCATAGCGTTTTACGCGACCATTACGAATGATATTTAATACACTCTTTTGGTCAAATTGGTTCACTGTCGTATAGCTCAGTCGTGCATTTTCACCCACAAAGGATTGCGTTACAATGTTGTTGCTTGCGGGATTATTATTAACGTAATACTCAATATAGTTCAGTTCTGTATTATCATCGCATACAACAATGGTATTATGAACAAGATCATGTTCCTCTTGGACAACAAAGACATGTAACGTGTCATCAACCACGGTGTTTTTAGTGACGTGAATCACTAATCCACTCGTCGCATTATCTTTAACATACTGATAACTATCTGCGGGATTATTATGTTCATTGTCTAGGGTCTCAATTAAGTCTCTTTTTTGCGATAATGCTTCATCAAAGTTCTCAATATATACCCCTTCGATATGATCAACACTCTGACCAATAATATGGCCATCTTTTAAGATTAAAAATTGTGTAATATCCTCATCAATCAATGGTTGGATATTCTCGGGTATGGAATCATCAATTAACGGGTTTTTGGTATAATGAATCATTATAGATCGAGGGCTTCTTTCGTAGCGCACGTACCTAAAACAGTACGTTCCTCATCTTCTTTAGGTAAGACGCGTTCATCTTCAATACCGACTTCTTGCTTAATCCAATCATACCCTTCTGAATCGATTCGTTCGATGATATCCATACCACCGCTTTTAACGAGTCTACCTTTCATCATAACATGAACACGATCAGCGCTAATATAGTCAAGTAAGCGTTGGTAATGTGTAATTAATAATAATCCGAGATCATCTGATTTCATCCCCGTTACATTTTCACCAACAATTTTTAACGCATCCACATCTAATCCAGAATCAATTTCATCGAGAATCGCAAATTTCGGCTTTAACATTTTCATCTGTAAAATCTCATTCCGCTTTTTCTCTCCACCACTGAATCCTTCGTTTAAATAACGATGTGGTAAATCGTCATTCATTTTTAAATCTTGAACAGCTTTGTCGTACTCCTTAATGAATGAGAAAAGTTTAACTTTTTTACCTTCCTCTAAACGCGCGTTCATCGCTGTTTTAATAAAGTCACTATTGGTTACGCCCGGAACCTCTGCAGGTGCCTGCATACCTAAAAATAATCCTGCTCTTGCACGTTCATCAACATCCATATCAAGGACATTGTCACCGTCAAGCAGAATTTCACCTTCTGTTACTGTATATTTTGGGTGTCCCATTACAACACTTGCCAGGGTTGACTTTCCAGTTCCATTTGGCCCCATGATGGCGTGTGTTTCGCCACCATTAATTGTTAAATTGACACCTCTTAAAATTTTGTTACCTTCTACTTCTGCATGTAGATTTTTTATTTCCAATTTTGCCATTCGTTTTACCTCCTTAAATCCACTATTCATTATATAGTTTTCTCACTAATTATCCAAATAATATGATATTATTTTTTGCGTAAAAAAAGGCAAAACCAATGGTTCTGCCAAGTGAATTTTAAATATACTGTTCTATGCATTTTTTATAGATATCATAGCCGAACTCATTCAAGTGAAAGCCATCGATTGTATATTCTAAGTTTAATTGCTCATAATCATTCTTTAAATGTTTCGCAATATCGACATATCCAATGCGATGTTTTCGTGCATAATTTCGTAAATAGTAGTTCAACATTTTGATGTCAAAATTGTCACGATCTTGTGCTTTTTCTGACACACATTTTGTCGAACTTGAGTTATTGACCGGTATGACACTAACGATATATATTTCTGTATTTTTACTCCGTCTAGATAATGTTTTAATAATTCTAACGATATCTTCATAAATCATTTTAACCGATCCATTTTTATTCCCGATATCATTTGATCCAATCGAAATAAAACATTTACTCGGTTTATACTTAATCGCGCGTTTATATAGTGTTTCTTCTAGTAATTCTGTCGTGTCACCTTCAATACCATTATTATAATAGAGTTTGCCATTCAAGTATTTTTCCATAGGTAAATGTTCAATAATACAATCACCTAATAACACAATTTGCCCTTTTTCAAATGTGCGATGTGAGATGTCATAAGCCCGTTGCTTATGATACTTTTTTAATGCTTTTTCTGTCATAATATCCCCCTTGTAGTTTTAATTAATATCCAGTTTCTCCCGTGTAACACGTTTAATAATATATAATGTCATTAGTGCAAATAACGAAGTTGTAATCCCAAGTAAGTTATACCCAAGACCAAACGTCATTCCTATAATCGCACTAATCCATAAAGTTGATGCGGTAGTTAACCCTGTAATATACCCATTCGTTTTGATAATAGCACCGGTTCCTAAAAATCCAACTCCGGCAACGACTTGCGCTATTAACCGTTGACGTTGAACAACAATATTGGCACTAAAATCAGGATTATCTCTTACAAATTGTAAACTTTCAGATACCATATACTCTTGGATAATTGCCAATGTTGTCGCACCAAATGCCACCATTAAATGCGTCGTCATTCCCGCAATTTTGTGTTTGCGTTGACGCTCATAACCAATTAGTCCAACAAAGAATAAGGTCAATCCTAAACTCTGAATAATGTTTAAAAAATCAATATCTATGTCCATGACTATCCCTCTTTTCTTAAGATAACATTATATTATATCACTTCTTTTTAATATTGCAAGCGTTTTTGTGGCTCAATTACGCAAGTTCTGATGTTCTTAAGATATATTTCTTACCATAGCGCATCATTTTTAATTGAACTATTTTAGACATTTTAACATCCACATCACTATGATAAACCACAACTAATCCCATCTTATGATAGTAAAGATAGTAGTAATGATTAATAATATTTTGATAGATGGTCACTTGATTTGTATGGGATACTTTTTGATATCCTAACTTAAAATTAAAACGTTTGACC
>JAASSV010000005.1 GCA_021767685.1 Caryophanales bacterium
CCCATACCAGCGATAATTGTTTGTCCTGTTTCATCATCAGTATATGTTCTAAATGTTGGATCTTCTTCAGCTAATTTATTTAAGGCAACACCCATTTTATCTTGATCGGCGCGGCTATTTGGTTCAATAGCAACACTGATAACAGGCTCAGGGAACACCATTTTCTCTAAGATAATGTGAGAATCAGTTGAACATAATGTATCACCAGTAGATGTATCTTTTAATCCGACAGCTGCGGCAATATCTCCAGCATATACTTGTTCAATTTCATCACGACTGTTGGCATGCATTTGTAATAAACGCCCAACACGTTCTTTATTCCCTTTTGTTGCATTACGGATATATGATCCTTTATTTAACACACCAGAATACACACGGAAGAATGTTAACTTTCCAACGTATGGATCTGTTGCCACTTTAAAGGCAAGTGCTGCGAATTCTGCATCGTCATCAGCTTTGATGCGAATGTCTTCTTCATCAGCATTAATTCCTTTAATAGGTGGAACATCTGTTGGTGCAGGTAGGTAGTCTAACACTGCATCAAGTAATAACTTAACACCCATGTTTTTATACGCACTACCACACATTACAGGGAAGAACTTAACATCAAGTGTTGCTTGACGGATGGCTGATTTTAATAACTCAGCATCAATGTCTTCTCCTTCTAAGTACATCATCATGATATCTTCATTGAAATCAGCAAGTGTTTCAATTAATAATTCACGACGTTCTGCAACAGTATCTTGTAAGTCTTCAGGAATATCGATCTCTTTTGCTTCTTCTAAGTAATGTCCATCAAACTCATAAGCTTGCATTTCAACAAGATCAACAATCCCGTTAAAATCATTTTCAGCACCAATTGGCCATTGAATCGCTGCGGCATTAGCCCCTAAACGATCACCAACTGATTTTACACTGAAAGCAAAGTCTGCTCCAGTTTTATCCATTTTGTTGGCAAAGATGATCCGTGGTACACGGTAATCATTTGCTTGTCGCCAAACAGTTTCGGTTTGTGGTTCAACACCAGCTTGTGCATCAAGTAACGCAACGCTACCATCTAATACCCGTAATGAACGTGATACTTCAACTGTGAAGTCAACGTGACCTGGGGTATCAATGATGTTAATACGATGATTTTTCCATTCTGCAGTGGTTGCTGCAGATGTAATCGTAATTCCACGTTCCTGTTCTTGTTCCATCCAGTCCATTTGTGATGCACCATCATGTGTTTCACCAATTTTATGAATACGTCCTGTGTGGAATAAAATACGTTCAGTAGCCGTTGTTTTTCCAGCATCAATATGCGCCATAATTCCGATATTTCTCGTGTGACTTAATTTGTATTTACGTGCCATACTGATATCTCCTTTCTACCAACGGTAATGAGCGAACGCTTTATTAGCTTCAGCCATTCTGTGAACGTCTTCTTTCTTCTTAACAGACGCACCTGTTCCTTGACTGGCATCAATAATTTCCTTCGCTAGCCTTTCTTCCATTGTTTTTTCATTTCTTAATCTTGAATATTGTGTTAACCATCTAAGTCCTAACGTATATTTACGTTCATTTCTTACTTCAGATGGTACTTGATAGTTTTGCCCACCAATACGTCTTGAACGTACTTCAAATGTTGGCATAATATTATTTAATGCTTCTTCAAACACCTCAATTGGTGGTTGATTTGTCACTTCTTCTACGCGCTTGAATGCTGCATAAAGAATTTTTTGAGCTGTTCCTCTTTTACCATCTAACATGATATTATTAATTAACTTCGTAACTAATTTTGAGTTATATAGTGGATCAGGTAAAACATCTCTTTTCGATATATGACCTTTACGAGGCATACTAGTCTCCTCCTTTCAAACTAATTGATATTTATGGTTTTTTTGTTCCGTATTTTGAACGTCCTTGACGGCGTCCTTCAACACCAGTTGTATCGAGTGTTCCACGTACGATATGATAACGTACACCAGGTAAATCTTTTACCCGTCCACCACGAATTAATACAACACTATGTTCTTGTAATTTATGTCCTATTCCAGGAATATATGCGGTTACTTCAATCCCATTTGTCAAACGAACACGCGCATACTTACGTAACGCTGAGTTAGGTTTTTTTGGTGTCATTGTTGCAACACGTGTACATACCCCACGTTTTTGCGGGCTATTTACTTTTGAGTATTCTTTTTTAATTGAGTTCCAACTGATACCTAAATGAGGTGATTTTGTTTTCTTAGTTTTTGATTCTCTACCTTTTCTTACTAACTGATTAATCGTTGGCATATTGGTTCCTCCTCTCATGTTTATGTCCACGCATCCAGGTGGTTCACTTTTTTCATAAAAACTAGGGCTTATAAGGATAAACCCTGATGTTTTTTCATTTAATAGCGTATATATTATATCTCACACATGCAGGTGTGTCAACCCTTATCGCTTATTTTTTATAATTTTCTTATAAATCGCTTAAAATAGATGTTTTCATGGCACAAATTTTGGACGCAACGCATCGTTGCATTGTAGCAACAAATCAGTTATTGTTATTTTTTGTATCCTAAGTTACAATATGATAGACAAACTAAAACGAAAAGGGGATATTTATGGAAAATATCGGACAAAAGATTCAAACCTTAAGACAAAAACAACATATGACACAAGACGCGTTGGCGGAAAAGGTTGGCGTTTCACGCCAAGCAATTTCAAAGTGGGAGCGTGGCGATGGATTACCCGATCTCTATAATATTCAAGCATTAGCTAAAGCATTTAATGTTAGTGTGGATACGCTATTAAATAATGAGACAAATGAAGAACCAAAAAGAGACGCTCACTCACATCAAGAAGTACACTCAGAGTCCTCTTACAGTCACTCATCTTCATCAGGTATTTCCGGTAATTATATTAAACAATTACTATATAAGGCCAAACATACAACTAACTCTGAAGAAGCTAAGAAAATCAAAAAAATTCTACTTCTAGCGGGTGGTATTGGTCTTGTTATTGGGGTTTCGATGATTCTCTTTGGTTTTATTGGTTTTAATAAGGGCGCATTCGATAGTGTCAACAACTTCGGTAATGATGTCATTGATCAATTTCCATCGGATCCAAGTGACCCTTTTAATCCGACGATTACTGAACCAGAAATATTTAACCCTCTCCCATACATCATTGTTTTCATGCTAGGTGGAGTGGTCTCGGCAATAAGTAGTTATGTATTATACGCAGGGTTAGCCATTGTTGTAACGGGCGTTGCGTCAAACTATCTAGATACCCGGGCAAAATGTCCAACATGTGGTGATGAAGTTGATAGTGATGAAAAAGTCTGTTCATCCTGTGGGACAAATTTAGATAATGTTAGAGAGAAAGTTTGTGACTGTGGAAAAGTTAATAAACCAGATGACATGTATTGCCGTGAATGTGGGGCAAGTTTAGCCTAATCAAAAGCGTTTATTCGAGAGAATAAACGCTGTTTTTATTATCATGGTGCCGCATGTAGGATTTGAACCTACGACCTCTACCTTACCATGGTATTGCTCTACCGGGCTGAGCTAAAGCGGCGTTACATGCAAAATATATTATACCACAAAGTAGGGTCTTGACAAGTGTTTTAAATACATTTTTTCAAAAATAATGCCACATAGCAAGGATGCTATGTGGCATGTTTTAATAATCTTAGAAATTAAAGTCTGATGTATCAAATGGTTGGTCTTCTAGAACGGATTCTTCTTCTTGTTCGGGTTTTTCGTAATCGAATGCCGTATCTCTTAGAATACCGGTACCAGCTGGAATTAATCCACCAATGATAACATTCTCTTTTAATCCGAGTAAGTCATCAACTTTAGCGCGAATAGCCGCATCTGTTAAGACACGCGTTGTCTCTTGGAAACTTGCCGCACTTAAGAACGATTCACTACGTAAACTAGCTCGCGTAATACCGAGTAACGCAGGGCGTCCAATTGCTGGTGATTTTCCATCAATTAAGACCTCACGGTTGGCTTCTTTAAATTCTCTAATTGATACTTGGTCCCCAGGTAATAACATTGTGTCACCTTCTAAGATAACGTTAATACGACGCATCATTTGGTGAATAATAACCTCAATATGTTTATCTGAGATTTCAATGTTCTGAGCACGATATACTTTTTGTACTTCTTTTAATAAGTATTGTTGGACAGTTTCTGCATCTGTCGCTTTTAAGAGTTGTTTTGGATCGATACTACCTTCGGTTAATTTTTGTCCAGCGTATAAGCTTTCACCTTCATCAACACTAACTGTATCTCCTGTATTAGTCATATATTCAATTTCTTGATTGTCATTAGCCACAACTACTTTAGTCCGGCCATTAACCATCTCTTTTGATTTAACCACACCGTTAATCTCACTGATGATGGCTTTACCTTTTGGTGTTCTCGCTTCAAATAACTCTTGAATACGTGGAAGACCTTGGGTAATATCTGCTCCCGCAACCCCTCCGGTATGGAAGGTACGCATCGTTAACTGCGTTCCGGGCTCACCGATTGATTGAGCGGCAATAGTACCAATACTTTCTCCAACTTCAACTTGTTCTCCCGTTGATAAGTTTTGTCCATAACATTTTTTACATACACCACGTTCACTTGCACACGTTAATACGCTGCGTATACGTAATTCTGTAATCCCTGCATGAATAATCTTACGGGCAACTTCTTCAGTAATATATTCGTTTTTGCTAACGAGGATTTCTCCTGTGTCTGGATCTTCACGTGTTTCTGATGCGAAGCGTCCAACTAAACGATCGATAAATGGCACAATTAAGTCCATTTCGACAATCATACCATCGGCCGGTGTATCGTAATAGATTGCGACACGATTAACATTAGAACGGATTAGTTCATCCGCAATTTCAGGTGTGATGATTTCATCTTTTTCAACTAAGACATCACGACTGCGACTATCGTAGATCGTATCTCTTGCATAACGATTAACAATTTTGTTTTTGAAATCTTGTTTACCATGCGTATCCGAAATCGCAAAGACTTCAGTTCCACGGTCAGTTCCACAATCTTCTTCAGTAACAACTAAGTCCTGACTAACATCAACTAAACGACGTGTTAAGTATCCCGAATCGGCTGTTTTTAATGCCGTATCGGTAGATCCTTTACGCGCACCATGTGTCGAGATAAAGAACTCTGACATGGTTAGACCTTCAATAAATGAAGATTTAACTGGTAACTCAATTGTAGATTTGATTCCGGCACGAATGTTGTATGCTTTATTTAATCCCTCACGCTTGGTATTCGCCATACTACCACGAATTCCGGCTAACTGCGTGAAGTTAGATGCATTACCACGGGCACCAGAGTCACTCATCATAAAGATGTGGTTATCATTTGTTAGTTCTTCCATTAATCCTTTTTGGATTCTATTCTTAACGGCTGCCCATTCCTTAATAACAAGTTTATAACGCTCGTAATCAGTTAACAGTCCATTATGATATTGTTCATATAAGTAATCAACTTTTGCTTGGGCTTGATCAATTTCTTCTTTTTTATGTGAATACACTTGAACATCACTCGCACTAACAGTAATTCCTGCTTGTGTTGAATACTTGAATCCTAAGTTTTTCAGTTTATCTAACATTTTAGAAGTTTCATTAATCTTAAAGACTAAGAAGACTTCAGAAATAATGTTTGATAAAAATCCTTTTTTAAATGGGGGTACTAACGCTTGTGATGCGATATGTGCTTTCAAGTCGGTTCCCATTGGGACAAAGTAACGATCCGGTGTATGGTAACGTTCTTCGCCAGTTTCTGGGTCAACTTGCTTTTGTAAGTTTTCTAATGTTGGTTCATTTAAGTACGCGAATTCTCTTGGTAAGATTGAGTTAAATGTCAACTTACCAAAGGTTGTAATTAAGTACCCATTACGTTGTTCTTCAGTAATTGGTGCATTTCCTAACGCACTTCCTTTTAAGGCAATACGACTATGTAAGGTAATCATGTTGTTTTCGTATGCTAAGGCTACTTCATCATAATCACTAAAGACGCGTCCTTCACCTTTTTCACCTGCTTTTTCAAGCGTTAAGTAATAGTTTCCTAATACCATATCCTGAGATGGTGTAACAATTGGTTTTCCATCTTTTGGATTTAAGATGTTGTTTGAGGCAAGCATAAGCACACGTGCTTCTGCTTGAGCTTCTTCACTTAACGGTACATGGACCGCCATCTGGTCACCATCAAAGTCAGCGTTAAATGCTGTGGTAACAAGTGGGTGTAAGCGAATTGCTTTTCCTTCAACAAGTTTTGGTTCAAAGGCTTGAATCCCTAATCTATGTAAGGTAGGGGCACGGTTTAACATAACCGGATGTTCTTTGATAACGTCTTCTAAGACGTTCCATACATCTGGATTCTCAACTTTATCGACAGCTTTTTTCGCTGCTTTAATGTTGGTTGCTATTTCGCGTGCAATTAATTCTTTAATAACAAATGGTTTAAAAAGGTTTAATGCCATTTCTTTTGGTAATCCACATTGATACATTTCTAAGTCTGGTCCAACAACGATAACACTACGACCAGAGTAGTCAACACGTTTACCAAGTAAGTTCTGACGGAAGCGTCCTTGTTTACCACGGAGTAAGTCACTGAGTGATTTTAATGGACGGTTCTTTTCAACAACTTTACGACCACGTTTTGAGTTATCAATTAAGGCATCTACACTTTCTTGCAGCATCCGTTTCTCATTTTTTGTAATTAAGTGTGGAGCACCTTGTTCAAATTGTCGTTTTAACCGGTTATTACGGTTAAGAATACGACGGTATAAATCATTTAAGTCAGTTGTTGCGAAGCGTCCACCATCAAGTTGAACCATCGGACGTAAGTCTGGTGGGATAACAGGTAAGACTTCTAAGACCATCCATTCTGGCTTATTGTCAGAATTTAAGAAGGCCTCAACAACATTTAAACGTTTAATGATTTTTTTACGTTTTTGTTTTGATGCACTACTTAAGTTTTTGCGTAAGATTAAACTTTCGCGTTCAAGATCCAATTTCTTCAGTAAATACTTCACCGCTTCAGCACCACTTAAGGCTTTAAAACGACTACCGTACTCCATGTATTTCATTGAATATTCAGCTTCACTTAAGATTTGCTTATATTGTAAGTCGGTATCCCCTGCATCAACAACAATGTATGATGCTAGGTAAACAACTTGTTCTAAGTTTTTCGTTTTTAAATCCAGTAATGTTGCCAAACGAGATGGCGTATTACGTAAGTACCATGTATGAACAACAGGGGCAGCTAATTCAATGTGACCCATACGTTCACGACGTACTTTACTTTCTGTAATTTCAACACCACATTGTGGACACTTTTTCCCAACATGACTTGTGCGTTTTGATTTATTGTTACATGCACATTGATAGTCTTTCGTTGGGCCAAAGATAATCTCACAGAAGAGTCCATCTTTTTCTGGCTTTAACGTCCGGTAATTGATTGTTTCATGTTTTTTTACTTCTCCGAATGACCAACCCCGAATCTCTTCAGGAGATGCCAAACGAATTTTATAATGCGTAAATTTTTGACTCATCAAATCACCCTACTTTCTACGACTGAAAACCATATTTTGAAATATAGTCTTCACTGTCTTCATTTACCAAACTCTTATTCGCTTCATTGACACCTGTTTCTTTATTGATTAACTCAACATAGATACCCAGTGATTGTAACTCACGTGTTAATACGCGGAAACTTTCTGGTAAGCTTGGGTTTGGTATGCTTTTGCCATCGACAATAGCTCTAAAGACTTTATTACGACCGATGATATCATCTGACTTCACAGTTAACATCTCTTGTAATGCGTATGCTGCACCGTATGCTTCAAGTGCCCATACTTCCATTTCACCGAAACGTTGTCCACCATTTTGAGCTTTACCACCCATTGGTTGTTGGGTAACAAGTGTGTATGGTCCAACACTTCTAGCATGTAATTTATCGTCAACCATGTGATCTAATTTAATCATGTACATAACACCAACACTAATTGGGTTATCATATGGTTCACCGGTTTGACCTGAATAAAGGGTTACTTTACCATCGCTACGCATACCAGCTTCTGCCATGATGTCTTGTAATTCTTCAATTTCAATACCATCAAATACTGGTGTTGCAACGTGGATTCCTAACCGTTTTGCGGCCATTCCTAAATGAATCTCAAGTACCTGTCCAATGTTCATTCGTGATGGTACCCCAAGTGGATTTAACATAATATCAACTGGTGTTCCATCTTCCATATATGGCATATCTTCAATTGGTAATATTTTCGAGATAACCCCTTTATTACCATGACGTCCTGCCATTTTATCTCCTTCAGAAATCTTCCGTTTCTGAACGATGAATACACGGACAACTTCATTCACACCTGGTGGCAATTCATCACCGTTTGCACGACTAAAGTATTTAACATCTTGTACAATTCCGCCACCACCATGTGGTACTTTTAATGACGTATCACGCACTTCGCGTGATTTCTCACCAAAGATTGCAAGTAATAATTTATCTTCAGGTGTTGGGTCTGTAACACCTTTTGGTGTAACTTTACCAACTAAGATATCACCCTCAAATACTTCGGCACCTGGAATAATAATTCCATTTTGGTCTAAGTATTTACGTCCTTCTTCACTTACGTGAGGAATTTCACGAGTAATTTCTTCTTTACCTAATTTTGTATCGCGTGCTTCTAACTCATATTTTTCAATGTGAACTGATGTGTACACATCTTCTTTTACAAGACGTTCACTTAAAATAACTGCATCCTCGTAGTTGTATCCGTTCCATGTCATGAAGGCAACAGTAACGTTACGTCCTAATGCCATTTCTCCATCTTCCATTGATGGTCCATCAGTAATAGTCATACCTTCGTAGATTTCATCACCTAATGACACAATTGGTTTTTGGTTGATACATGTTCCTTGGTTACTACGTTGGAACTTATATAAATCATAGACATCAATTTCACCATCATCACGGCGAATCTTAATCGTTCTTGCGTCAACATAATCAACAACACCTGCGTTAAGTGCAACTAAGGCACTACCACTATCATGTGCAGCCTTATACTCAATACCTGTTCCAACAAATGGTGCTTCTGGAATAAGTAATGGAATGGCCTGACGTTGCATGTTCGCACCCATTAAGGCACGGTTCGCATCATCGTGTTCTAAGAACGGAATACAAGCCGTTGAAATACTAACGATCTGTTTTGGCGAAACATCCATTAACTCAATGTTTTCGCGCGGATGCATTTTCGTTTCACCTTGGTGACGAGCAACTACTTGATCATCTAATAATTCACGATCATCATTAACTGCCGCGTTTCCTTGGGCAATGATATAACGTTCTTCAACATCTGCGGATAAGTAAATCATCTGGTCAGTAACATATGATGTACCATCTTCTTTTTGCTCAACAATTAAGTATGGTGTTTCCATGAATCCATATTTATTAACTTTAACGTATGATGCTAAACTGTTAATCAATCCGATATTTTGTCCCTCAGGTGTTTCAATTGGACAGATACGTCCATAGTGAGAGTTGTGCACATCTCGGACCTCAAATCCAGCACGATCACGTGTTAATCCACCGGGACCAAGCGCTGAAATACGACGTTTATGAGTCAACTCATCAAGTGGGTTGGTCTGCGCCATAAACTGCGACAACTGACTGCTTCCAAAGAACTCTTTTAAGCTTGATGTCAGTGGTCTGATGTTGATTAATTTTTGTGGTGTAATTTCATCTGGTTCTTTTGTACTCATACGATCTTTAACGTTTTTCTCCATTTTGGTAAGTCCAATACGGAATTGGTTTTTCAATAATTCTCCAATTAAACGTAAGCGTCTGTTACCTAAATGGTCAATGTCATCCAATGACCCAACACGATCGAATAAGTTTAGGTAATATGAGATACTTGCAAGGATATCTGACGGTACAATATGAACCGCATCTTCGAATGAATTGTTACCGATAACTTTAACGATTTTTTCGTTGTCATCTTCATCTTTTGTTACAACATTCAAGACTTGAATCTCAGCAAGTTCTACATAAATATTTTCATTATCAAGAACATCTTCATATCCTTGTTTTAATTCTTTAACGTATGTTTTACCAAACTCTTCTGTTAACATTTTTTCAGTTTGGCCAATGTGCTTCAAGTATGCTTTATAATAGCTTTTCGCATCTTGATAGCTTTGATGACGAATCTCATGTAATAATTCTTCATCAGTCATGAACTCAAATAATTTGACTTCATTGACTTCCGCAGAACGGAAAATATCAAGTTGTGTTAAGAAGTCATATTCGATATCATTTGATAATACGCCTGGGACAGTTTGTGAAATTAAATGGCGATACTCTTTTAATGTCTCTGCCATACGGCGAGTCACTACAGTATCCTTCTCAACAATAATTTCACCCGTATCAGGATCAACAAAATCTTCGGCTAATTTATTACCGATGACACGTTCAAAAACATCAAGTTTTTGGTTAACTTTGAAACGTCCAACTTCCGCTAAATCATAGCGTTTCGGATCAAATAAACGTCCTTTTAAGAACGTAATCGCTCCTTCAATCGTTGAGGTTTCACCTTGACGTAGTTTTGAATACACTTCTTTAATTGCTTCATGGCTTGTTGTTGTTGAATCTTTACCAAGGGTGTTCAGTAAAAATTCTGTCTCACCATAAATATCTAATATTTGCTCATTATTGATAAAACCAACAGCGCGTAAAATTGTGGTCAATGGAATTTTCTTACTGCGATCAAGTTTTACATATAAAATGTCTTTTGATCCCATTTCAAATTCTAACCAAGCACCACGGGTTGGAATCACCTGTCCAACATATTTACTTTTCAGTGTTTTCTTATCAATGTTTTCACTAAAAAACACACCAGCACTACGCACGATTTGTGATACAATAACACGTTCACTACCATTAATGATAAATGAACCGTTTGGTGTCATCATTGGAAAATCGCCCATAAAGATGCGTTGTTCTTTGACTTCACCGGTTTCTTTATTCTCTAAACGCACATTGACTCTGAGCGGACGAGAATACGTCATATCCTTATCGCGTGATTCACTGATGTTATATTTAGGTTGATCAAATATAAAATCACCGAAAAACAAGCTAATGTTTTCTGTAAAGTTTTGGATTGGTGAAATATCTCTAAATAGTTCTTTAAGACCTTGTTGAATGAACCAGTCAAATGACTCCGTTTGGACACGGATCAAGTCTGGTAACTCAACATTTGTTTTCACTTTTGAGTAATTTCTTCGCTGTCTTTTTTTACCATATTGAATTAATTTATAACTCACTAACTTTCACCCCATTTAAAAAGTTAAAAAAATGTCTATATACGCAAAAAAGCGCGCGTTATCGCAATTTAATATATTATCACACTATCGTCAAATAGTCAAATGATTTTCGCGATTATTACATAAAATCCTTTGTCGCGCGTCACGATACGTACATCGTCGAATAAACTGTTCAGTTTTTTAATTGCGGATTTTGCACCATGTTTCTTATGCATAACAATAATCAATTCTCCACCTGGGTATAAGTGGTCTTTGGTATCTTCAAACAATGTGTAGACAACGTGTTTACCAGCATGAATCGGTGGATTTAAGATCACCGTATCATACGTTCCATCAATTGCCTCGAACCCATCTGATTGCCAAACCTTTTGAATGATATCATTACGCTCTAGGTTGTCTTTTGCAAGTGCAACAGCACGTGCATTAATATCAACCATATCAACATCAATACCATACTTCTTTGAAACATAAAGACCAATGATTCCACTACCACATCCTAAATCTAGAACATGTTTCGAATCGGTAAGCTCTATATTATTTAGAAGTATCTCTGTGCCTAAATCCAAATACCCTTTATTGAATACACCATGATCAGTATAGACCGTAATCGGGATGTGATTGACATCAAAAGTAACCTCTTTTCGATTACTTTTGACATCAGTATCGTTTGAAAAATAATGTGCCATGATACCCGCTCCTTATTTTTCTACCATAATAGGCAAAAAACCTGAGTTTAAACTCAGGTTGTTTGTTTACATGTTGTTATTTAACTGTAACAGTAGCTCCAACTTCTTCTAATTGTTCTTTAATTTCGTTAGCTTCATCAGGGCTAATTTCTTCTTTAATTGGTGCAGGTGCACTATCAACTAAAGCTTTTGCTTCTTTTAATCCTAAACCAGTAATTCCACGTACTGCTTTGATAACTGGAATTTTCTTCGCTCCGAAATCTTCTAAGATTACAGATACTTCGCTAGGTCCTTGGTCTGCTTCAGCAGGTCCAGCAGCAGCTACAGCTACAGCACTTGGATCAACACCAAATTCTTCTTTCATTAAGTCCACTAATTCTTTTAATTCTAATAGCGTTTTTTCCTTTAACGCTTCAATGATTTCTTTGTTTTCTAAAGCCATTTTTCATTCCTCCTATTTATGCTTCTTCAGTTTCAGTTTCTTGTTCCTTGGTCATTAGATCAAGGGCGATTGCAACTTCTTTGATTGGTTGTAAGATTCCTGATGCAATCATAGTCAATAATTCTTCTCTTGATGGGATTGTTGCGATCTTTTGGATGTTTTCGTGATCCATATACTCACCATCAACAACACCAACTTTTAATTCTAATGCTTCATTATCTTTTGCAAATTCATAGATGACTTTCGCTGCTGATACACTATCTGCGTTACTAAATGCGATAGCATTTGGTCCCGTAAGTACATCGGCAACATCTTTGTAGCCAGCCATTTCTGTTGCACGTCTTGAAATGTTATTCTTAATAACTGACATTTCACAATCATTTTCGAGTAACGCCACACGTAAGTTTGTTACTTGCTCAACAGTTAACCCACTGTAATCAACAATGACAAAACTGTTCGCATTTTCTAAACGCTCTTTTAACGACTCGACTTGTTGTTTTTTCTTCTCAATTGCTTTTTGTGACACGCTTCCACCTCCATGAAATGTGATCCAAACAAAAACCTCTTTATGTCATAGACAAAAGAGGTATAAATTTCTTATAACTCGTTTTCTCTCGTTAGGATATTAAGCTTTAATAAATAAAACACCTAAGTCTTCGACATAACGTTTCTATTTGATTGTTAATTGCTTAATTATTTTATTACAAAATGGTATCTTTGTCAACTTTGATACCAGGACCCATTGTCGATGCGACAGCTACGTTTTGAACGTACACACCTTTAACGGTTGCAGGGCGTAATTTTACGATTGTATCATACATTGCTTTAAAGTTGTCAAGAAGTTGATCAGTGTTAAATGATACTTTTCCTAATGTAACATGAATGTTACCAACTTTATCAACACGGTATTCTACTTTACCTGCTTTGATTTCTTCTACTGCTTTAGCAACGTCCATAGTGACAGTACCGGTTTTTGGATTCGGCATTAGTCCTTTTGGTCCTAATACGCGTCCAAGACGTCCGATTTTACTCATCATATCTGGTGTTGCAACAACGGTATCAAACTCCATCCATCCTTTTTGGATTTTTTGGATGAACTCATCTTCACCTACGTAATCTGCGCCAGCTTCTTCAGCTTCTTTGGCTTTATCACCAGTCGCAAATACTAAGACACGTTTAGTTTTACCTGTCCCGTGTGGTAAGACGATTGCTCCGCGTAAATTTTGATCTGCTTTTCTCGTATCTAGGTTTAAACGCATTGCTAATTCAACAGATGCATCAAATCCTTCAAACGAGATTTCTTTAAGTAGATCAAGTGCTTCACGTGCATCATATGCTTTGTCTTCTACACGCTCACTAGCAGCTAAGAATTTTTTTCCTTTTTTCGCCATTTTCTTTACCTCCTAAATGTGGTCTAACGGAAACTCCTCCCACAGATAGTTGTAGATCTATGTTACAACTAAATGTTATTCTTCAACTAGGATTCCCATGTTTCTTGCTGTACCTGCAATAATGTTCATTGCTGCATCAATATCATTTGCGTTTAAATCAGGCATTTTTGTTTCAGCAATTTCTTTTAATTGTGCTTTAGTAACGGTACCAGCTTTTTCAGTTAATTGATCACCTGCACCTTTTTCAATACCAGCTGCTTTTTTAAGTAAATAACTTGCTGGTGGTGTTTTGGTGATGAATTTAAATGATCTGTCTTCAAATACAGTGATTTCAACAGGAATTAAATCTCCCATTTGCTCCTTAGTTTCATTGTTGAATTTTGTACAAAATTCTTGAATGTTAACACCTGCTTGTCCTAATGCTGGACCGACTGGCGGCGCTGGGTTAGCTCTACCTGCTGGGATTTGTAATTTTACAACGGTTTTTACATCTTTTTTAGCCACGAAAGACACCTCCTCTTGCTTCGTGATGTGGTCATTGGACGATTAATCCTTCCACTCAAAAAATAGCATGCCATAATCCATGCCATGCTATTTTACTATATATATCTATTCATTGTCAAGTCTTAGTCTATATTTTTTCAATATCATCAAATGACAGTTCGACAGGTGTTTGGCGTCCAAACATATCCACCAACACTTTTAACTCGCGTTTCTCTTCATCAATCTCATCAACTTTACCAACTTGATTCGCAAATGGTCCGGTAATAACTTTCACACTTTCGCCAACTTCGACATCGATTGTCGGCACTTCCATAAGACCACATTTCTTCAAGATTGGGTTGATTTCTTCTGGTGGAAGTGGAACAGGTTTTGTTCCGCCACCGCTTGATCCTAAGAATCCGGTAACACCAGGTGTGTTACGGACCACAAACCAAGAATCATCAGTTACAACTAATTCAATAAAGACATACCCTGGAAAAATCTTAACCATTTTTTCTTTGGTTGTTCCATCAGCTTTCTTTTCAATCCGAACTTCTTCAGGAATCATCACTTGGAAAATTTTATCTTCCATTTGCATAGATTCAATCCGACGCTCAAGATTTACCTTTACTGAATTTTCATAACCAGAATAGGTTTGTACAACATACCATTGACGTTCTGGTTGATTGCTCATTTTTTTACGCTCCTAATGTACGGATCCACTCAAATAATGGGCGAAGTCCAAAATCTGCTAGAACGAAGAATAATGCTAGAACAATAATAAATCCAAATACACGTGCGCTATGGTTTAAAATCATGTCGCGACCAGGCCAGCTTACTTTTCTCATTTCTGCGAAGCTTGGTACGAAGAATGGCCAGATAGCCATTAAGAATGAAATCGCTCCAATTACAATAACAAAGATACTGAATATCGTAATTTTGTACTCTTCATTAAAGATCCATAAATCAGTGTATCGAATCTGTAATCTACTTCCTTCAACTAAGTAAACACCTAGTACTAACACTAATATCCCTAAGACACCTAATAATACGCGCTCAAACGGATATTCTTTCTTTAAAATCTCTAAGACTTTATTTGGTTTCAAATCTGTCGGTTTTTTTGCCATTTTTATTCTCTCCTATTTGCTTTCTTTGTGGAGTGTGTGCTTTCCACAATGCTTGCAATATTTTTTCGTTTCAAATCGTTCTTTATCTTCTTTTTTCTTTTGTATACTGTAATTTCTCGATAAACATTCAGTACAAATTAAGATAACTTTTTGTCTCATAATACCAACTCTCTTGCAAATATATAATTTAGCAAAATAATGCGACTTTGTCAAGTCACATCCCAAAATGTATTTTGATTTTTTGTTTTGCTCGGTAGACTGAATTGTACACCACTTTTTCTGGGATTTCTAGTCTTTTGCAAATATAATCTACACTATAATTTTTTATTTCCTTTAATATATAAATACTAAATTCACGATTTGTCAAGATATTTTCAATTTCTTTTTTGTATAACTCATAGTAAACACTCTTATCTTGAGTGTGATGATTGTGTTCAAAAATATAATCAACATTCTCATAAAAAATCTCTGTTCGCCTGACTTGTTTATTAATATAGGTGATATACATCCGGTCGAGATTTTGTTCAAAGTACCTTGTGAATGTTTTATTATATGACGTATCATATGTCATGATACTTTTATATAACATCATATATGCTTCTTGCATCATATCATCATATATATACGCGAGGTTATAATAGCCAATCTTTTTCGAAATTAACGGCGAGTATTTCTCAAACATAAGTTCTAAGGCATCGTTGTTTCCTTCACGGATTTGATCGATAATCTTAAAATCATTATGTTTGTAATAAATCATAACGCCTCCCTATTGAATTACACGCGTTTCAATTGTACCCGCTTAGTTCGTTCCATTAATCCCCACGGGATATAAGCTAAGAAATACAAGAATCCTAACACCGTTCCCATAAGAAGCATTCTTAATGGTAACGACTGTGGTAAAACATTTAATATACTATCGCCTTGTTCAGTAGTTGCCAAGAATAAGTAATTAGCTCCTTCTATATTCGCGTTGACATAAAGGGCAAGCACTGTCAAGATGGCAAGGACAACTACACTGCGTCTAACAGAGCGTAGATTTATCTTATATCCATGAACAAATATCATATAAAATACGGCAATAAAGATTGC
>JAASSV010000114.1 GCA_021767685.1 Caryophanales bacterium
ATCACTAAACCCACGGATGACCGTAAAGGAAATTATTGCCGAAGGGTTACGTATTGCTGGTGAACGGAAAGAAGATACCATTAATGAAAAAGTTAATGAGGTCTTAAAAACAGTAGGATTATTACCAGAACATGCCTCTCGTTATCCACATGAGTTCTCAGGTGGACAACGGCAACGTATTGGTATTGCAAGAGCACTTGTCGTCGCGCCAGATTTTATTATTGCTGATGAGCCAATTAGTGCCTTAGATGTATCAATTCAAGCACAGGTTATGAACTTACTGAATGATTTACGTGATGAGTTAGGTATTACGATTCTCTTTATTGCCCATGATTTATCGGTTGTTAAATACTTTAGTAATCGTATCGGGGTAATGTATTATGGTAATTTAGTTGAGTTAGCAGATAGTGAAGAACTATTCTTAAACCCACTTCATCCATATACAAGATCGTTATTATCAGCAGTACCACTACCGGATCCACATTATGAGAAAAATCGTAAACGGATTCGTTATAATCCTGCTGAAGTACATGACTACAGTGAGCAAGAACCAACATTGCAAGAGATTAAACCAGGTCACTTTGTCTTAGCAAATGACGCTGAAATTGCAGAATATAAAAAAGGATTGAAGTAAGTTGAAACGGTTTCTTGTTTTATTCTTTTCAAGCTTATTGCTCATCTTTATCATCATGTATTTTAGGTATGATACCTACAAATTACGGTATTTGGTGGATGTTGTATGGCTTGTAGGCGTATTGTATTTCGCCGTAGGGGTATTTACATTACACAATGTGAGACGATTATTTCGAACGATTTCTTTTTCGGCAAAACGTTTCATGAATAAAGATCTTACCCATGCGTCGTATTACGATTACTATATGGATAAAGAACAACAAGAAGCGACAACTGGGGTACCGGCATTACTTGTCGGATTAATCCACGTTATCTTCTCACTTATCACATCATATATTTACTTTGTTTAACAATTAGGCAGTGTTTAAGCACTGCCTTTTTTTATTGTTCAAAAACTAACATTATGATAAAATAGGGAAGAGGTCGATACTATGATAAAAAAAGTCACAACAAAAAAAGAACTCAAGGCATTCATCCACTTTCAAGAAATACTCTATAAAGATGATCCTCATTATGTTCCACCACTTTTTTTTATTGTATATAATGAGCTGAAAAAACAGGTGTTGAAAACACAAAAGTATACTGCGTTACTTAGCTATCGTAACGATGAGATCGTCGGGCGTCTCCTTTATACTGTTGATGAGAGCAAACACAAACATACCGATGTAGGCTATTTTTCTTTTTATGATGTAATTGATGATATCACTGTCAGTGAGTCATTATTTAACGCTGCAAAAGAGGATTTGCTTAATCAAAATATCCCCTACATAGAAGGAACTTTTGCGCCGTATGATCCCGATACACGACGCGGGATATTAGTAAAAGGATTTGATGATGATCCTGTGATATTCACCTCTTATAACAAACCTTATTATGCGGATCATTTGACCAAACTTGGTTTCGAAAAAGTCATTGATACTGTGGCGTTAAAGGCTGATGTATCAGACGCAACGAGAAAACGATTAAAAACGATTAATACTTTCTTTGATCGTAATCATAGTATTCGCATTGATAGTTTAGATTTAAAGCATCTAGACCGTGATATGAACGATATTCACACAATTCTGAGTCAAGCAGACACTGATGTGATATATCAAGAAACACCGAGCATGGACATGATTGAACGTGCCGCAAAACAATTAAAACCCTTTATTAATCCAAAGTTTATCTTGATCGCAAGGGAAACGGACACAAATACCCCTGTAGCCTTTTGTTTGGTCTTGCCTGACTATCATCAGGTATTTAAGAAAATGAAAGGAAGACTGAAATTATGGACATTTTTTAAAGCCCGTAAAGAAATTACACGAGCTAGGGGTATGATGCAGTATGTCATACCAGAATATCAAAATTCAGGGTTGTTAGGTAAACTCTTTTATGCCATTTATTTGGCATTTAAAGAAGAAGGTATTACCGACTTTGAAGCGGGAACAATTGTTGAAGATAATAAGAAATCAATTGATGCGTTTCAAAAGTTTGGTGGTAAGATAACAAAAATCTATCGTATATACGGAAAGGACATTGGATAGCATGATTGCCTTCGTACAATTACTTGCCATATTTATTGTTCCGATACTTATTTTACGTCACAGTGATTTTGTCATCACACGTTGGTTTGGGACCATCGGGGCCGCATACTTAGCCGGTATTCTTGTTGCGTTAATAGTTTATCTACTTAATGTATTTGGATTATCACTCTCGTTATCGACTGATGTTGGAGAGATCGGATCCCACTTAGCCATAAGTATTGCGATTCCATTACTATTATTTAGTGCCAACTTAAAAGAAGCAAAGAAATTATCAAAAACAGTATTACTTTCGTTTATGTCCTTAATCATATCAACTATTTTTGTGTCCACTATTGTCTTTTTATTTTACGCTAAACAAATGGAATATGGTGCAGAGTTGTCTGGTATGGCAATTGGTTTATACACTGGGGGAACTCCTAATTTAAATGCATTAGGTAAAATTTTTCAACTAGATAATACCACTATTGGCATCGCTAACTTATCGGATATGATGATTGGTGCAGTCTTTTATGTCTTCTTATTGCTTTTATGTAAGCCGTTATTATCAAAAATATTACCGACAGAGACCAACCGAATGTACTTAAAAGAAACATCAAATATTGAGAATACTGATGACTTACAACTCAAACGATTTAAACTGTCAAAACCATTATTTAAGCGAGTGATTCTTGCCTTTGTTATTGCAGTAATCGGTGCTTTAGTTGGTGTGTTAGTATGGTTCTTACTTCAACTTAATGATGATCAACTAATTGATATTTTAGTGCCTTCAATGATGATTACAGTGACTGTCTTGGGCATTGCGGGGTCATTTAATAAGACAATCCGTGAAACCAAAGGTATGAATGTTGTTGGGCAATATTTTATATTAGTCTTTAGTTTTGCACTAGCATCTAGTTTAGATTTTTCACGGATGCAAAATTTATTTGTTAGTATATTAATCCTTTACGGTGTTATTACTGTTGGTGTGTTTATTATTCATACAATTATCAGTAAATTTCTGAAAATTGGGCCAGATTGTACAATGGTGACACTGACTGCAGGGCTTTATGGACCTGCCTTTGTTCCTGCGATTACAAAGCAAATCGACAATGATGATTTGACAGTCCCAGGGTTAATCACTGGTAGTTTAGGGTATGCGATTGGAACCTTTTTAGGGGCACTATTAATTATCATTTATATGGGGTGATGCGATGCAAAAAGTGGTTATTGTTGGAGGATTAATCCTTCTTACTATTTTACTAATCTTTGTTGGTATTTATAGTTACCGTGGGAATGAACTCACATTCATCAAAATGAATCTTGAGACATCGAGTAGCCTTGACTTAGATGAAACGATAATATGTGAAGGATATCATCAAGAAAAAATTACTACCTATGAAGAGTTTGTAACATTTGAAAACGATTGTGGTGTTGTTGATGATACTATTACGGAAGCATATTTCTTAGATAGTGTCCTCGTTATTTACTTATCGCTAGAACCTGAGCGTCTTCCAACAGCCTTTTTTGACCATCCGTTTTCGACTAATGGGATAGAGGTTATTAATTACCGAAGAGAAAAAGAAGTCTCTGATACACCCATGCTTTATATCATTTATGCAAGCAAAGATGATATTATATCAGAAGATGTCATTTTTGATGTTATTCAATAAAAAATCCAGATGCCTATTGGTATCTGGATTTGTAATTATAAGATGTTGTTGAGATTTGAGGGTTTATTAGTATGTCGTTTGTGATATAGAATAGATCGTATAATTCACTTTGTAAGAGTAATTCATCTTCTACCATATCACGTAAAACTATTCCGGTATTAACTATATTTGTGCCATCTAAGAACGGATTAGTTGTCTTATCAAAGACATAATCATTCGTTGCTACTTTATAGAGGGTATCATCATCAAAAGTAGATAGAGTGGTGTAATAAGCTAGTTGGTTGCTTGAAATCAATGAGTTGATAACTGAGCCTTTAAGTTCAACAGTTTTAATGATGTTATCGAATGGCCAAATATCGAATATCGTACTTTTTGTTAGGGTATCTCCTTCTGTAATAGACGAACGTGTACCACCATAATTGTGAAATGCAATATCACTTGTTGTTGCTTTTACCATAACTTCAGTCAACCATTCAGATAATTGATATTTCGAATAACTGTCACCGGCATTGATGATTGGAGTATTAAATATTGGATCAGTTTC
>JAASSV010000115.1 GCA_021767685.1 Caryophanales bacterium
GGAGGTATTTTTATATGGGAAGAACAGCAAAATATAGCAAAGAATTAAAATTAGAGATAGTGAAAAGGTACATAGAAGGAGAAAGTGCATCTCAATTAGCTAAGGAGTATAGTATAAAAGGGAAGTATGCGGCAAATACAATTTACGATTGGAGCCTTAAGTATGAGGCAATTGGTGAAAGTGCATTTGACCCAAGTCATACAAACAAATCTTATAGTAAAGAACTCAAAGAAGCCGCAATAAAAGATTACATTAATGGATTAGGATCATTACGTGATATCGCACATAAGTATCAAATAAGTTCAAAAGGGATTTTAAGAAAGTGGATAATCAAGTATAATAGTCATATAGAAACTAAGGATTACAATCCAAAACCGGAGGTCTATATGGCAAAGTCTAGAAAAACAACACATGAAGAAAGAATAGAAATTGTAAAATATTGTTTAGAGCATGAATGGAACTACAAGGAAACAGCGATAAAATACGGTGTAAATTACGCTCAAGTTTACACATGGGTAAAAAAGTATAAAGAACATGGTGAAGAAGGATTAACAGATAAACGAGGACGCAAGAAATCAGAGTCAGAAATGACTGAAGAAGAGAAATTAAGACACCAATTGAAGAAAGAACAAGCTCGTAACAAATACTTAAAAATGGAACTTGATGCCTTAAAAAAGTTAGAGGAAATCGAGAGGCGGGAGATAAGAGAAAAATACAAGAAAAAATCTACAAAGCGATCGAAGAATTAAGTCATACGTACCCAGTAAAAGCGCTTTGCGAATATTATAACTTAAACCGCAGTTCTTATTACAAATGGCTACAGCGTAAAGATAATGTGAATCAAGAAGATAAATGGATCAAAGAAACCATTTTAAACTTCCATGATTTATTCAATGGAATATTAGGATACAGACGCATGACCTTATTCATCAATCGCACCTATGAGTTAAATTACAATATCAAACGTATTAGAAGACATATGAGAGATTTGGGTGTCTCTTCAGCCATCCGTCGAAAGAAAAAGAATTACTTAAGATATAAACCTGAGCAAGTTGGAGAAAATATCTTAAATCGTGAATTTACAGCATCGAAACCTAATGAGAAATGGCTCACGGATGTGACGGAATATAAGATAATAGGGTCAACTAAAAAACTTTATCTAAGTGCGATTCTAGATCTCTATGATAATAGTATTGTCGCTTATCGTATGGGCATATCAAACAACAATGATTTAGTATTCAAAACATTTGATGACGCAATCAAGGCACATCCAGAATCTAAGAAAATTCTATTCCATAGTGATCGTGGATTTCAATATACTAATCGCACTTTTAAGAAGAAACTCGATAACGCAAAGTTTAGACAAAGCATGTCTAGAGTTGGTCGCTGTATTGACAATGGTCCAATGGAAGCATTCTTCGGCATAATGGAAGTGGAGATGTATAAGCTAAATAAGTTTTACTCTATAGACCAATTAAAAATGGCTATTGAAGAATATATTACATTCTACAATAACCAACGTTATCAACCAGTATTAAAAGGCTTAACTCCGATGGAACTCAGAAATCAAGCCTTAACTCTAATACAATATTAATTTTATTTATTTACAGTGTCTACTTGACAGGGTGCAGTTCAGTTAATCAGTGGTTTCTTTGTTATTTAGGTCCTATGTTTATCCTGTAGCTTCTGTCATTGATAAGGCGTTTGTTGGGCAAGCATATAAGCATCCCCAAGCATTATCACATGTAATATCAGTTGTGTATGCTTTTTTTGATTGTGTATCTATTTTTAATGTACCGGTTGGACAAATTCTTGCACAAAGCGAGCACCCAATACATTTATCTTCATTTACTTTAACTGTATAGCTCATAACAGTCACCTCCATGCCGAAAGTTAGTATACTAACCAGGTTCTAAATTGTCAATACTCTATTAAATAAAAGTGTTTTCATGGGTTATAATTTCTTCGAAGAAGACAAAAAATTATTATGAGTCTAATGACCTACTATGATATAATATAACTAAGATTATTTTTTTAAGCTCTTTATTTTTTGAAAGAAGGAGATAACATGACAAATACTGCAGCGTTGATTAAACGCGATAAACAGTTTTGTAAGGATTGTCAAACAGATGGAGCAAAAGCGTGGATGTCTTATCTATCAGACGATGCTATCATGGGAACGTCTTCTAATAATCCATATATTGATGACACTTCAATGATTAAACAAGTCATGGAAGATGTGTTTCGTTTAGAGTCTATATCGTTTGTTTGGGAACCACGCTATGCATTCATAAGCGATGACGAAACCTTAGGCGTAACGACAGGATATTATGAACGTAGATATAAGAATGAGGGTAAAGAAGTTGTTCAAAAAGGGAAATATGTGACAACTTGGAAAAAAATAACCAGAGAGTGGAAGGTTGTCTTTGATATGGGTAACTAGCCGTTCTTAGAGAGAGGGATAGAATGAAAGATTTTGGCATTAGGTTTGGTATCATATTTTTGCTAGTGTTCAGTATGGGCTCGTTTGTTGCTATAGATTCAATGAATAGTTTGCGGGATAATCTAATCCTCATTACTACAGGTGGGATGTCTATGTTGCTACTCATTTTCTTCATATATAAGCTCTTTGTAAAAGGATATTTTGATGAATTAAAGTGAAAAATAATAAAAGCCTAGGAAGGTATCCTAGACTTTTTTATGATCATTTTGTTGTTTAAATACTTTAATTTTTTCTTTATACTCATCATATGTTTTTACATTAATTCGCTCTTGAAACAATAAGTAATCTAAATTATTACGTATGAGATGTAAGACCTGGAAATTCGGATCATCCCAATGATCTTTGATTTCTTCTAACGTAATATCGACGGCCTTTAAGATATCATCAGTACTGGCATCTTTAAAGATTTTACGCGTTAAGTTGGAGACATCAATTGTATTTCCTTTTTTGGATTGTTCAATTAAGTACTTCGTATGTCCTATAATACAATCTTTACCTTTACACACACCACAGAAGTCTTCACCTAAACAGATAACATCTAGAACTGACTCCATTGCCATATGATAATCATGTAAGTGCTTAGCGACGCGTTGAAAGACAGTGAGGTCTTCGCGTCTATAAACTTTAATACTACGGGTGAGGATAATGATATATGTGATACTGATTAACACAAGAAGTAAAGTGAATGTGATTAACTGAAGTGATGTGCCTTGGAAACCTTCAAAGAGTTTTATATACCCATAGATGATAAAGAGAAGGCTTGATGCAATCCGGATATAAAAATCAGGAACATGTTCTCCAAGTTTCTTTCCGACAAGAATACCTAAGTAAGATACTAATAACATAGCACTAACTGATCCGAGTAAAATAAGAAAAGGAGATGTACTTTGACTTGCGAAAGCCATAGTCGCTAATTGAGTTTTATCACCAAGCTCACCGAAAAAGAAGGCAATAGAGATTGTTATAATAGGGCCGTATCTAACAGGTCTTGATGAGACATCTTCACCACGTTCTAATAATGTTAAATAAGCAAATGTAATGAAAACAACACCAACAAGATATGTAATATAATGACTGACGATGATACTGCCTAAAAAGATACCGATTAAAACAGCTAAGAGGTGATTAATTAAAATTCCAATAAATACACCCGTTAACACGTCTTTTAATTTGTATCTTGTCGCAAAAGACATGGCTAGAACTTGTGATTTGTCACCTAGTTCGGCGATAAAGATAATTGTAAATACTGTAATAATATCGATTAACATATTGTCACATCCTTAATCCAAACAGTATTCTAACAAATTTTTACCATGAGTACAATAGATTTTTGGATGTATCAAATGAAGTTTTGTATATTAATTGTAATGTGGTACAATTAAAATAATAAAAAAATAAGGAGAGACATATGGAAGGTATAAGAGATGGTTTTACAATTTTTAAGAATAACTTAGGGTTTATTATTAAGCATCCGTTTACATTAATACCTTTATTATTAGCGTTAGCTGTTAGTGTTTGGGGTGCCGTTTATGCACGTACACTTGTCGATTTTAATACGTTAACAATTGGACAACTTTTTCTGGCAGCATATTTAATTAGCGCATTAGCAACGTTTTCTATCAGTTTTGCATCATTATTTATTGTTGAACTTTTAGAACAACACGAAACAACAGGTGTGATGAATCCATTTACCGCATTAGGGGATTTACTGACAAAGGATTTATGGCGCGCATTACCGATTATGATTGTATGGTCGATTATTGATTTTTTAATTTCAC
>JAASSV010000116.1 GCA_021767685.1 Caryophanales bacterium
AAAATGAGAAAATCCATCTCTTAAACACCGATGAGATGCATGTTCTCGCAAAGGCATTGAGTAAAATTGCTACCCATTATCAGTTACCACTAGAAACCTGTGGTGAAAGGATTGATCTTAGTTCTTGTGGTATTACTCACGCAAAATGTATTGATCCAAACTATATTAATAACACTTTTAATAAGAATATTATATACGAAAAAGATCCTAATCAACGGATCACTTGTCAGTGTCATAGAAGTATTGACATCGGTATGTACAACACCTGTCAACATTTTTGTAAGTATTGTTATGCTAACTATAGTCAAGCTTCTGTAAATAAAAAGGTAGAAGAACATGATCCCAACTCCCCTATGTTAATTGGCAATTTAACTGGTGATGAGAAGATTACCAAAGAATCAAAAACTTATACCCTCTTTAATCAGTGATTAGATATATTGAGTTATCGATTAGACCTATCAAACTGATGGGTTTGATAGTCTTAAACTGAGATTATGGTGTTGATTTCTTACTAACATGATTAGTCTATGATACACTTAAACTAGGTGATAAAGATGAAAATAGTATTTTTAGGTGACAGTCTTACTGAAGGAAAGCCAGGCGTTTCCTATGTTGATATGTTAGATGATAGTTTCCCAAATGATACCATGATCAACTATGGTAAAGGTGGGGATACTGTAAAAAGTTTACTTGCTCGTCTCCCTAAATTGCCTGAGATAAACAATGCTGATTTAATAGTTCTTTTTGTTGGAACAAATGATGTGTTTGTTAAAGTATCCTGGACATTTTCTGTATATAAAAAAATAGCTAAGCAGCCTTGGGTAAAAAATAGAACTGAGTTCAAACAAAACTACAACAAGTTATTAGAGCGTCTTAAGGACTCTAGCCATCATATTCTTGTTGTCTCTCCGTTAATGATTGGAGAACAACCTGATAATGAGTACAACAATATCCTTGGAACATATGCAGACGAAATAAACGATTTAGTTGCTTCATATGAGAAGATGACATATGTTAATCTTCGAACTAAAGTATTCAATAAATTATCCAACCTTGAACAAAGTGATTATATTGCTAAAGGATTGGTTCAGATTATGCGTGATGTCAAAGAATGCGATACTACTGAATGCATCGATACAAGGAGTTCAGAGCGAGGACTACATTTTACACTAGATGGTGTTCATCTCAATAGTGCAGGTGCACAGTTAGTTCACGACTCATTAAAAAAACACATTAGTTCAGTTAAAAATTCTATTAAATAAAAGAAGACTATTGATTAGATAATAGTCTTCTTTTTGTTATTCATTTTTTGTTACGTTATATGAAATGTTTTTGACAGTTAATGTAATATATGTAAAATCTCCCTCATCATAATGCCATATCCCTTTACCAACTCGTGGTAGATTTAAGCCATCAACTTGATGATAACTACTAATTGGGGTAGACCATGGTACATTCTCTTTTAACCCCTCACTTTCTAATGCTAAGCGGTCGTCTGAAATGAAATTAATAAGTTTTCCTTCGTCATCAAAGAAAAGTTTTGCGGTAATTGTAATGTCATTATGAGTGAAAGTTGCTTTGACAGTACTCTCATCAAGTTGCTCCCACAGAATATCCTCATTTATCAAACTTTGTGGAGCGAATACAACCATATCATTAAAGTACGTTACAGTCTCTGCTTTTTGCATCACCTCTCCTGATTCATCAACAACTTTAATCACATCAAGCAATTTAATTTGCATTGAGGCATTGTCATTATTAAAATGATGAAGGCCAGAAACTTTAATACGATTTAACCATAGATCCATATAAAATAGTCGTGTTCCCTGATCAAGGAAGGTTGTTTGAACTGCCTTATATGGTTGAAACTCTCCATCCTTTTTCATCTTCATTTCACCAGATAAGGTAAGCTGAAAATTATGTACTTTAGTATTTCCAACGACACCTACATAGTTTAAGTACTTCCTTACTAATGTCGGTAAGTGGTCTAAATCAGATGCTGTAATTATCTCATCATCAGTCATTTGCGACTGCTCATGCCCTTCTACAACTAACTTATTGTATCGACGTTTAGTTGGGTTAATTATTGAAATTAACGCTATACTAATGATAGATATGGCTAATACTATCCCTAGCGTTCTATATACAACTGGCATGATTAACTCCTACTTTCTATTTCATTTATGTTATCTTGAATTGTCATTAAGGTTCTTATGAAAGTCGATAAATCTCTTTCACTAACATTGTGAAATAATCGATCTAGCATAAGTTGATCTAGTTCTGCGTTTTCTTGCCAAAATTTGTTAGCTTTATCTGTAAAATTAAGACGTCGGTATCGACTATCTTCTGGATCCTTAATAATCCTAATATACCCATTTTTTTCCAACTTTAAAGCCAATTGTTTTACGTTTTGTCGACTTGTACCAAACCGCTCACTAACCGCAGAATATCCCGGTGCGTCATCAAATGAATCAATAACAATCATTAAAAAAACTTGCTTAATAGTTAAATTATAATCAACTAGCTTATGATCGAAAACCGTCTGAAGTTGATTAGACAACTGAAAGAAATATGCGATAGCATCTTTGCCTTGTTTTGTTTGCTTATACATCTTATCTACTCCTTTATGCAATATGTTACCTATCTATTAAGTAATATATTACATATCTGTATATTTGTCAATATAAAACTTACTAATATTATCATTTTAGATAAATTATGCTATACTAATAGTAATACTGAAGGAGATGATATGATGTTTTCTAGAAGACATATGACAGTGATTGATTGGTGGTTATTTTTCTTATTGATGGCAATACCACTCGTTAATATTATAGTTTTTATCTTACTACTGGTTTCTGCAGGAACCAATAAATCTTTAAAGAACTATCTACTTGCCTTAATTCTACCTATTGTAATAATGATTGTCCTTTTTGCTACTGGTATGATTTCAATGGGACTTCTCGGTGGCATGGGAGGCTAATATTTACTTATTACCATAACTAATATAACTTATAAAAAAAAGATTTCAGTTGACTGAAATCTTTTTTATTGGATTGTAATTTGCACACAGGTCATATTTCCTATTAGAGTATATGTTTCATTTACTGGTATAAAATATAAGTCATCTTTAGTAACGCTCTCTCCATTCAATTTTCCATGCCCTGATGTAATGTAAATAAAACAACCGCGTTCATCAGTTTTACTAGAGTAAGAATCACTAATAGAAATCTGTGATATATTATAACAAGAAACATTGGTTTCACGAGAAACAGTCTGATCAGGTATCTGTAAGGTTTCTAATGCTTTTTTTGTATGCAATGGACGTTTACTTCCATCACGTACCCGGTCGTAATCGTAGAACCGGTAAGTAGTATCCGCCGCTTCTTGAACCTCTAGTATTGAAGTATTAGCCTTAATCGCATGGATTGTACCAGGATGAATGGTTAATACATCGCCCGCTTGAATAGGGATGCGATTGATAAACGCATCATAATCCTTGTTTTTGATATACTGCTTGGCCTCTTCTTCGTTGCTTGCTTGATGTCCATAAATAATATCATTACTAGTGGTTTCATCAAGTATGATCCAACTTTCTGTCTTAGAATCATCACCATATTTTAACGCAACCTCTTGTGTCGGGTGCACTTGAATACTTAAATCATCATTAGCAACAATCTTCTTAATAATCAGAGGAAACTTATCATAGGCTACTTTACCAAATAAGTCTTTATGATCATTATAAAAAGACCCAAAATCATACGGTTTATCATCATAAATAACTGTAGATGATTTATCTTTGTATGCTGAAACAAGCCATAGTTCGTAGCCCCAAATCTTATCATCTCGATAAGGCATTAGTTTTATCATAATATCATCTCCAAAAGGAAAAGATGATGAAGTATGGAGGTGCTCCATCATCTTTAAATTGTCAATTAAAGTATATCATAAATAGGCGGAAATACAATACTTTAATGACGTCTATTTGAATAAGCTAAGCTTAGTCAATAATTTCATGTTCCTTTAAGATATCTGTTAATTCTTGTAACATTTGTTCCTCACCATCACCATCGACTTCAATCTCGAACTCTGCTTCGTAAGGGATACCTAAGCTCATCAAAATCATAATTGATTTTAAGGTAGCTTTTTTATCTTTATATACGATATTGACATCCCCTTCAAATGTCATTGCTTTCTTACATAAAATTGAGGCAGGTCGTGCATGTAACCCTGCTTCATCAGTTACCTTATAGGTCTCTTTTACCATCTTATCACTCCT
>JAASSV010000117.1 GCA_021767685.1 Caryophanales bacterium
CAAGAATATAATATCTTATAAAAGCATGTTTGTATGTGATATTTATCACATTATTGGAACTCTTTAATAAGATTATGCAAAGGAAGCTGTAAAAGTGCTATAATAATAATAGAAACACCATATCAAAGTGTATCATAAGGGAGAAAATTATGAAGCATTTAATCTTATTTAGTCATCAATTAAATGACCGGTATATAGATACCATCAAACCTGATAAAACAACTGTGTTAGCGACAAAAGAACAGTTTGATATTTTTAATTATCATCAGTTTCGGATTCTATATCATATGTCGGCAGCTAAACATTTCGCGATTGAAAAAGAGATTGATTATATAGTATCAAAAAACTTTGATCAGTTTTTTACGTCATGTCCTAAAGAGAATCATTACTACTTTTTCACACCAAATGAAGAGTGGATGAGCGATCGTTTAAAGAAAAAGACATCGCATTTAAGCTCAATCTATCATCCTGATATCAACTTTTTCTTTCCAGACATCACAAAAGAAATAGGCGATCCACCTTATAAATTAGATCCTTTATACCGAAAATGGCGGAGCCAGTTTGATATTTTGATGGAAGGGGACAAACCAATAGGTGGAAAATTTTCATATGATCAAGACAACCGTAATAGACCGCCAAAAACACTTGATATTCCAAAACCTATCACCTTCGATATGGATGAGATATCTTTATCCATTTATGAAAGTATTAAAACTCAATATGCACATCACCCAACTTCGGACGAACCGTTTAAATATCCCGTCACACAGACTGATGCAAAAGCGTTACTGAAACACTTCATTGACAATCGATTAAAATATTATGGGAAATACCAAGATGCAATGATGGCTAATGAACCCTTTATGGTTCATTCATTACTTAGCGCATCAATTAATCTTGGTTTACTGTTCGCTGAGGATGTTGTTAAAGAAGTTGAGAAAGCATATCATGAAGACAAAGCCCCTATTGAAGCTGTGGAAGGATTTATAAGACAAGTTTTAGGTTGGAGAGAATATATTAGGGGTATTTATTTCAAAGAAATGCCTGATGGATATGGTAACTTAAACAAGTTAACCAATCAATCTGATAAACCTAGTTTCTTGTACAATGGGAAGATTTCACTTAGATGCATATCAACTGTCATTACAGAAACCATTAACTATGGATATAATCATCATATTGAGCGTTTAATGATCATAGGAAACATCCTAAATCTTTTAGGCGTATCCCCACAAAACGTTAGAGAGTGGTTCAATGAAATGTATATTGATTCATTCGATTGGGTCGTGACACCGAATGTTATTGGTATGGCGATGTATGCTGATGGTGGGCTAATGAGTACAAAACCATATGTAGCGAGTGCTAATTATATAAACAAGATGAGTAATTATTGTAAAGACTGTATATTTGATCCAAAAGAAAAATATGGTGACAAAGCATGTCCCGTAAATGCTCTATACTATGCTTTTTTAGATCGCCATAAATCAACATTACAAGATAACCCAAGAATGAAGTTCATGTATATGAATTATAAAAAACTATCTACCGATAATTTGAATAAATTACTTGACCTTGCAAACCATTATATAGATGAGCATTAAAGACTATACCAGCTCAGGGTATAGTCTATTTTTGGTTGTGAAAATATTTTCACAAAAAATGTATGCTATGAGAATGAAAGCGCTTATGATATAATAATCTAAAGAGGTGAAGTCGATGCGAATCAAAGAACATCCAATATTGGACTTTAAAGAGACAAAAAAGCTTCATTTTATGTACAACGGAAAACAAGTCTATGGGTTTGAAGGCGATACAATAGCAAGTGCATTGCATGCACTAGGCATCAAGACATTACGACATAGTATCGAGTTGAAAAGACCCCGAGGCTTTTATTGTGCCATTGGGAACTGTGCTTCATGTAACATGATTGTCGATGGAACACCAAACGTGAGAACGTGCATCACGCCATTAAAAGAGGGGATGCAAGTAGAAACACAAAAGGATAAAGGTGTTTACAATGAAACACGTTGATCTATTAATTATTGGTGGCGGTCCATCAGGGTTAGCTGCGGCAAAAATGGCAGCAGAATCTGGGGTATCTTCGCTCATTATTGAACGCGATACCAAAGTGGGTGGTCAATTGGTTAAACAAACCCATATGTTCTTTGGAAGTGAGAAGCAATATGCGAAAACAAGAGGGATTAATATCGCTGAGATTTTAATCAACGATTGTAAAGAACATGATGATAAAATTTCATATATGACTGAAACGACTGTTGTCGGATTATATCCTGATTATGTTGTTACGGTGATGGATAGAAATCATAAATATTCAAAAATAAAAGCAAATACTATATTAGTAGCAACAGGAGCGAGTGAAAAGGTACTTGCTTTTGAAAATAATGACTTACCGGGTATCTATGGCGCAGGTGCCGTTCAAACCTTAATGAATGTTCACGGTGTGTTGCCGGGACAAGATGTCGTTATGGTAGGAAGTGGAAACATCGGTCTGATTGTGAGCTATCAATTAATGCAAGCAGGCGTCAATGTTAAGCGCGTCATTGAAGCAGCTTCGGTCATTGGAGGGTATAAAGTACACGCCTCTAAGTTAAAACGTTTAGGCGTTGAGATTACAACCAATATGACTGTCAAAAGTGCTCAAGGCAATGGTGCCTTAGAATCTATCGTTGTTCAGAAACTAGATGACGATTGGCAATTTATCCCTGGGACAGAAGAAGAGATATCAGTCGATGCATTATGCATTAGTGTTGGACTATCTCCATTAAGTAATTTACTTAGCATGGTCGGCTGTGAAATGAAATATGTAAGTGCCCTAGGAGGGAATGTTCCTGTGATTGATCACAGTCACGAAACAACCGTCCCTAATATCTTTGTTGCTGGTGATGTGTGTGGTGTTGAAGAAGCAAGTAGTGCTATTGTTGAAGGGTACTATGTTGGTTTAATTATAGGTAATCGATTGGGGAAAACACATCCCCATTATGAACGACTTATTCAAGATTTCACACAACAATTAGATAACTTAAGAAGTGGTCCATTTGGTGAAAAAACACGATCCGGCCTAGCCCAGTTAAGAGGTGAGCAACATGCTTAAAACAACAGGTGTCCCAGATAAGGCTCTAATTCTTACACGGTTTCCTGATGATGTGATATTAGGTAAACCAAAAGCAATCACAGAGTGTTATGAACCGATTCCATGTAACCCATGTGAGACAAGCTGTCCATTTGAAGCAATAACTGTTGGAGAAGACATCAATACGCCTCCAAAAGTTGACTTTGATAAATGTACTGGGTGTGGGATTTGTGTTTATAACTGTCCAGGATTAGCTATTATTGTTGCGCAATTAAAGAATGATAAAGCGTATTTTAAAATCCCTTATGAGTTTATTCCAATGCCAGAAGTTGGCGAAACTGTGCATGCTATTAACCGTGCAGGAGAAATTATTGGAGAAGCGAAAATAGAAAAAGTTACACTGCGAAAAAAACAAGATAAAACAGCCCTGATTGATGTCTCTACGAATACAGAGCTAATCCATGAGTTTGTCACAATAAGGAGGATGCGATGAAAAAAGAAGATGTCATATTATGTCGATGTGAAGATGTTACTTTAAAGCAACTCCATGATTGTTTTGATGAAGGATATACAACCTTTGAAGAAGTCAAACGCATATTACGGATAGGTATGGGACCATGTCAAGCAAGCACATGTAGTTTACTCGTACAACGTGAAATTGCTAAGTATACTAAGCAACCATTAGATAAGGTTAAGACACATGTTATTAGACCACTCATTACTGGTGTGCCTTTAGGATCTATCGCAAAGGAGGCCAAAGATGAAAGCTGATATAGTCATTATAGGTGGTGGCATTAGTGGTACATCAATTGCGTATAATCTAGCAAAACAAGGGATGAAAAATATTTTTGTGTTTGATGACAATTATATGACTGGTGGTGCAACAGGTCGATGTGGAGCAGGTGTTCGCCAACAATGGGGAACTAAGATGAACTGTCTAATGGCTAAAAAAAGCATTGAGTTCTTTGAACAAGCTCAAGACGAGCTTAAATACCATAGAGATATTGAATTTAAGCAAAGAGGATATCTAATTGTTGCTGTCACTGAGGAAGAAGAAAAGAAATTTAAAGAGAATGTATCGTTACAGAATAGTCTAGGCATACCATCACAATTTCTTTCTAAAGAAGAAGCACTAAAGATTGTGCCCCATTTAAATGAAGATGCTTTCTTAAGCGCAACGTATTGTC
>JAASSV010000118.1 GCA_021767685.1 Caryophanales bacterium
GTTGCCCTATTATTTATCTAGTTATAATAAAAAAAGCATTACCATCTTAATTAAAGTGGTAATGCTTATTTTTTTAATTATAGTCTGCAGGGCTACCCCAAATCAGTTCTACTAGTTCTGGCATATCGATAAATGGGTTACGATTACCTTGGTATTGATAGATAATCTGGTTACGCAAGACTTCAGCTTCACTGACAGGATCTTCATAATGCCATCTTAACAAGTCATCAATATCTCCATAAACAGGTAACTTAGATCCTTGTGTTGCATCGGGATCATTGATAACTTCTAAATCAACCATATCTCCTGTTTCTCCTTCGTACCGAACTGCCATATAAAAGATCATGCGAGCAACATCGCCTTTTACTTCATCTCTAGGCTCGAATTCCCAATCATTACACGTGAAGTTACCATAGCCAACATCTTCAACGTTGATGTCATCGCCATCGTGACAATCTTCAAACATACGATTATTTTTAGTTGAGTTCATTGTGCGTTCAGCAGCAACTAAATGATGTCCATCTGTATGAGCACCCATATCAAGTACGGTGGTTGTGCCTTCTTTAATCTCAAAATCACCGCGTGATTTAGACCATATATGTTCGCGGTTCCAATCTAAGGAATCCTCTTCACCATTTACAGTATACGTACAAAGGGAATCAGTCGCCATTCCTTGTTGGCAATCTTTATGGATTGAAAGACCGGTATAAAATAGTAACACATTATCGGGATTATTCGGGTCTTCATCAGCTTCTCTTAAAATATCCCAAACATCTGTTTCATCATCAGTATAAGGATACTCAGTGTGATTTGTTATGATATCGTTTAGAGCTGATTTTAAATCATCACCGGTTAACCCTTCAATACCATCATAGTATCCCTCTGGAATATACATTGAAGAATCAATCTCTTCAACTATCGTAATGGTGATGGTTTCAACAGTCTCATTATTGGCACTATCAATCGCAGTGATTGTTAACGTTTGTTCCCCTAGTACGCTAGTATCGATAGACCCATCGATAGTGACATCGCATGTCTCATCAACGTTGTCAGTACAGGTGATTAAAGAGGTGTCGAACGTTCTATCTTGAAGAAGTGATGCCGGGACGCTAGATGTATCAATAATTGGCGCTGTAGTGTCTGAGGGGACATCAAGTAGTTCTAGTATATTGATATCAAGAATTTGATCGGATCCAAAGACAATAGCGACAATAACGATAATTAAAGAAGCGAGTGTGCGTGTTTTTTTCATGGGTTCCTCCTAAATATATGTCTTTTCTATATTGTAACATATCTTTATATATATAAAGGGGAGTAATGAAAAAAAGATTAATTCGGTTTTATCTTATATGAAATCTTGTTATAATAAATATAAATAATGATAGGAGGCGTTGTAAATGCGTTATACATATGAGAATAAGAAAGTCATCAAACGTAATCGTAGTGAAGTGATTGATGCATTTTTAGATTATGACAATATGCATGAATGGCAACCATCACTCTGTCGTGTTGAACTTAAGAAAGGGGCATATCGTAAAGAAGGCCATCTTGTTCAGTTGACATATTTAACGGAGGGTGAGTCAACTTATACAATGAACGAAACCATCGTTGATATGAAACTGCCACATAAGATTGTTGTTCAATATCAAATGGGCTCAGTCATTAATACACAAACAAACTATTTCGAGCATTATGGAGCCGATACATTATGGATAGTAGAAACGATCTTTGATTTTAAAGAAGAACCTGAGCATAATGAAATGACATTCCAACGAAGAACACGCAAAGGGATGACACAGTTTAAACGCTACGTCGAAGGATTATAATTACTGGAGGAGTACCCAAGTGGTTGAAGGGGCTAGCTTGGAAAGTTAGTAGGTCGGAAACGGCGCAAGGGTTCAAATCCCTTCTCCTCCGCCATGAATATAGGATTACTCATGATTGAAAGGAGCAACAAATGAAAACCATAATTAACGATTCACGTAACCCGAGATTTAATTTGGCTTTAGAGGAATATGTTCTAAAATATTTGGACACTGATGAAGATTTTGTATTATTATGGCAAAATGAAAACAGTGTTATTATTGGACGGAATCAGAATACAATCGAAGAGATTCATGCGGACTACATTAAGCAACATGATGTGAGCGTTGTGAGACGCATTACCGGTGGTGGCGCAGTTTACCACGATTTAGGAAATCTTAATTTTTCATTTATCACAAAAAACTTAAAAGATAACTTAAATAACTATCGCAAGTTCACCGATCCTGTTATCAAGGCATTAAACAGTTTAGGTGTTCCAGCTGAGTTTGCTGGTCGCAATGATATTGTTGTTGAGGGGAAGAAAATAAGTGGTAATGCACAAAGTTACTATAAAAATAAGATGTTGCACCATGGAACAATCTTATTTGATGTCAACTTGAAAATGATTGCGGATGTATTAAATGTCAAAAAAGCAAAGATTGAATCTAAAGGTATTAAATCGAATCGTGCAAGAGTGACAAATATAAAACCATATTTAAAAACACAAGTTACCGTTAAAGAGTTTGAAGATCAACTATTAAAATATCTTCTTGATGCAACAGACATAAGTGAACACATTTATGAGTTGTCTGAAGAAGACTTAGAGAAGATACATGAGTTGATAGATACAAAATATAATACTTGGGAATGGAACTATGGAGCGTCTCCTGAATATTCAATTGAAAAAGCCAAACGATACAAAGGTGGTATACTGGAGTTCAAGTTCAATGTCAAGGATGGTATTATTACCAACTTGAAGATTTACGGTGACTTCTTAGGATCTAAAGATCTAACAGAAATAGAGGAAACACTTGTTGGAGCTAAATATGAAGAAGAAAATATACGCAAACTATTGGAACCACTAAATGTATCAGAATATTTCTTTAATATATCACTAGATGATGTAATTGATTGCTTGTTTTATTAATCAAAGACCTTCGGGTCTTTTTTTATTTATCTAAATTTAATTAATAATATAAAACTAAAAATTAAAAATATTTAACATCATATTAAAAAAATTAAAATTTATTTTTAAAAACACTTGACAAACATAGTTAATGTTGATAATATTAAATTGTAATTAAGAAAAATTAAACAATTAATTAAAAATATTAATTTAAAAAAGATAAAAACAAAAGGAGTGAAAAACTATGTTTAATCAATTAGACCAAATTTGTATTCACAATTCTTATGAAGAGAAAGTCCAAGCATCTGAATCTTATTTCAAGAACACTAGAAAACAAACCAAATAAACGAAATCAAAAAAACAAAAGGAGTGAACACACATGTTTAATCAAATCGATCAAATTTGCCAACATGATTCATACGAAGAAAAAGTCCAATTATCTGAATCATATTTTAAACATTCGCAACAACGTAAAAGTAAAAAGTAAGGAGGAGTAATCATGTATTATGAGTTAGAGTTATTACACCAACATAATGTTTATAATGAAAAAGTAAACAATGTTGAAAAGTATTATCAACATAGTCAATATAAAACAAAAAAACAAACGCTTAATCGACTATTAGAAGTTTTATAAAAAAAAACGAACTTAAGTTTTAGGATTACAAAACATAAAAAGACTACTATGGAGGAGGTATCACCATGTATAAAATTGACTTATCGTATATTGTATCAATGGAAGAATATAAAGATTGGCTTAAGAAAACAACAACTTATAAAAATCATCGGCGCAGATTTAAAGAACGAAAAGATAGTTAACGATTATAAAGTGACTATCTTTTTTTTATTGAAATAATGTAAAAGAGACCCAATTCATGCTATAATTAATAATGAGATTTCACCATTTTAGGTGACTAAATGATATTTTCACGAGGAGTTATTATGCAAGAATTTGAATGTATTGCAACAACATCGTTCGGCTTAGAAGCGGTATGCAAACGAGAGTTAATAGATCTAGGCTATAAAATTACAAAAACAGAAAATGGGAAAATAACTTTTTTAACAGATAAAAAAGGAATTGCACATGCAAATATGTGGTTAAGAAGTGCTGATCGAGTATTATTAAAAATGGATGAATTTAAAGTAACAACATTTGACCAGCTATTTGACAAAATAACTAGAATTGACTGGCATAAGGTGATTGATAAGGATGGTAAGTTTACTGTACTTGCTAAGAGTGTTAAGTCAAAACTTTTTAGTTTGTCAGATATTCAATCAATTACGAAAAAAGCCTTCGTTGAGGAAATGAA
>JAASSV010000119.1 GCA_021767685.1 Caryophanales bacterium
AAATAATATGCGGTAGGATAGCCGATTAATAACGCAATAAGCGTTGTTAATAAACTAAATTTAAGACTATTTTTTAAGGCAATTTGAACTGTGCTTTCAGTAAACACACTAAACGCTTCTAGCGTAAAATCAAACGGCCCTTTAAGGTATAAATTAAAATCTGTAATTGCTAAAAACAAAATCATAATCGTTGGTAAAATGATTAAAAGTGTCATCCAGATTGTATAAGGGATTACATAAAGTTTTAGTTTAGTCATCTGACTTCCTCATAATATGAAGGTCGTTTGGTCCAAAGTTTAGAGATACCTTATCTTCTTTTTCTTGAGACTGTGTCGAGTGAATCACGTACTCTCTATCACCAACCATCACACAGATTTCATAATGTACCCCTTTGAAAATCACATCTGTCACAACGCCTTGAATAGTGTTCTCTTTGGGTTGAGTCAATGTAATATCTTCTGGCCTAATAACCACATCTACTTCTTCTTGTTTTTTAAATCCTGCATCAACACAGGTATGTGAAATCCCTTCAAAAATAACCTCGTAATCTTTTACCATGATGCCATCAACAATATTGCTTTCTCCTATAAATGACGCACTGAACCGATTAATCGGTTCATTATAAATATCTTCAGGTGTCCCAATTTGTTGGATGACACCATCATTCATAACAACGACACGATCACTCATGGTCAACGCTTCTTCTTGATCATGCGTGACAAAGATAAAGGTGATACCAAGTTTGCGCTGCATCTCTTTTAACTCATATTGCATATCTTGTCGTAATTTTAAATCGAGTGCCCCTAAGGGTTCATCTAATAATAATAGTTTTGGTCGATTTACTAAGGCTCTAGCAATGGCGACACGTTGTTGTTGGCCTCCACTTAAGGTATCAATTCGACGATGTTCATAACCCGATAATTTAACAAGGTCTAACATTTCACTAACGGCTTGCTGGATGCTTTCTTTTGGGTGTTTTTTCATTTTTAAGCCAAAAGCGATATTATCAAATACATTCATATGTGGAAACAAGGCATAATGTTGAAATACGGTGTTGATTTTACGTTTATTCGGAGGAATTGTTAAAATGTTTACTCCCTCAAAATCAATCCGTCCTTCATCATAGGTTTCAAACCCACCAATTAATCGGAGCAAGGTTGTCTTCCCACATCCAGAAGGACCGAGTAATGTTACAAACTCATTATATTTTATGTCCAAAGACACGGTATCTAATACGACTTTCTCATCAAAAGATTTTGTCAATTGGTCAATCGTCAATATATTACTCATAACCATCCTCCTTTTTGTCATTATAATGCAAACATTATTTTACTTAAAAAAAATAACTTTAGCAAGTTATTTTTTTATTTTTTATAGTCATGGTCGATTTATCAAGTTATACCTTGCTTTTTTTCATTTCATCATATTCTCTTTTGGTAAGCTCGTAATAATAGGTTATCCGGTTTAATCGTTTATGAACACGTTTATCAACAAACCGGAATCCACACTTTTCAATCACACGACGACTACCTATGTTTTTTTCAGCATGTCCGATCTCAATTGTTTTTAACCCTAAATATTCAAAGCCAAAATCAATCAACGCTTTTGTTGCTTGAGTCATGTAGCCTCTTCCCCAAAAGTCTTGGTTTAACACATACCCGATTTCTCCGACTTCTTTCCCCCAATCAACACGATGATAGTCACACGTTCCAATCATCTTATCCGTTGCTTTATCAATAATCGCATACGCGTTAGGTACGTTATTATCAGGTCGTGTTAAAAACACGTGCGTTATCGCCATCTTGGCTTCATCAACTGTATCAAAACTATCCCATGTTAATAACTTTGTAACGTCATCATTTTTACCATAATCAAACATATCATTATAATCGTCATATTCAATCGCCCGAAGATAAATATCGTCTAACTCAATGTTTGGAATATTAATTAATTTCTCTTTAGCTAATGGTCTCATCGTACCCCTCGTCATTGTTATTTTGTTCTATTATATCGTAATTATTACAAAAAGAAAAGACGATATTTTAACTATCGTCTTTATTGTATTTTTAGCGTTTTCCTTTATCGTATGGTTCCCCTGCGGCTTTAGGACCAACAGCTTGTGAACTAAACAATACTAGTGCAACAACCGTTAATACATAAGGTAATGCATTAAAGAACTCTAATGGTAATCCAGAAATTAATGGTATATCGACTGAATACAAACTCAAGATTTGACTAAATCCAAAGAATAATCCAGCAAATAATAATCCAAATGGTTTCCAGCGACCAAAGATTAATGCCGCTAAGGCAATAAATCCAGTCCCATGAATACTACCAACTGTATACTGTGTATCTTGCGTTAAGACCATGATTGCCCCACCTAAACCAGCAAACGCACCGGATAAGATAACCCCAATGTATCGCATTTTTGCGACATTGATTCCCATACTATCTGATGCATGTGGGTTTTCTCCTGTTGATCGTAAGCGAAGGCCAAAGGCAGTCTTATAAATCACAAACCATGCGACAACAACCAAGATTAATGCCACAAACACAGTTGAATAAATATTTGTAAAGAATATATCTCCAATAAATGGAATCTCACTCAATCCTGGGAACGTTGATTTAATAAATCCGCGTTGGAAAGTATCTGTTCGTTGTTGTCCGAAAATAATCTGCGCTAAGTACACTGTTACCCCAGCAGCAAGTAAGTTAATCCCTGTTCCTGAAATAACCTGATCAGCATTTAAATTCACACTTAAGTAGGCATGAATAATTGATACTAATGCACCGGTTAATGACCCAACAACAAGACCAATCCATGGTGCCCAATTAAAGCCACCAGCAAAACTTGGTTCCAACATAACGGTCACTGTTGCCCCAGCAAAAGCACCAAACATCATCAGTCCTTCTAAGGCAATGTTGACAACACCACTACGTTCGGAGAAAAGGCCACCAATACTTGTAATGATAATTGGTGTTGAAAAAATAAGGGCTAACGTTAACATTGAATATAAGGTTTCCATTATTCTTCCTCCTTCACTTTAAACCGACCTAAGAAATGTTTAATACCGGTCTGCATCGCAACAAATAATACAATTGATGCGATAATGATATCCGCGATATCTCGTGGAATTCCACGTGCTTGCATTAACGGCTGAGCCGCTTTTAAGCCTCCAAACAAGAGTCCAGCAAAGACTGATCCAATCGCTGTCGTTCCGCCTACTAAGGCAACCGCGATCCCATCAAATCCAATACCTTCTGCGCCTGGTAAGACGCGTCCATAGTTGAATGTTCCAACGGCAAGTAAGACACCGGCTAACCCAGCAAACGCTCCAGAAATCACCATTGATAAAATGATATTACGTTCAACTTTCATCCCGGCATATTTTGAAGCATGCTTATTAAAACCAGCACTCTTTAGCTCAAAACCAAAGATTGTTTTATCAATAATTAACCAAAAGGCAACAACAGCTAAGATCACCACAATGAATCCCCAATGGAAACGAGAATTATTTGTTAAATCCGATAAGAACTCACTAGCAAACGATGCTGTTGGCGCAACGTCGACTGTACGAATGTTGTCACTGCCTGGTAATTGTTTATATAAATAGTTTGTTGTAAATAAGGCGGCATAGTTCATCATAATCGTAACAACAACCTCATGAACATTGAACTTCGCCTTTAAGAATCCGGGAACAAATCCCCATAATCCTCCAAATAAAGCTCCTGTGAATACAACAAGTGGTAAGTGAATAATTAATGGTAAATCAAGTAAGATTCCGATCATAACGGCCCCAAATGATCCCATCATTAATTGTCCTTCAGCCCCAATGTTAAACAATCCTGTACGGAATGCAAAGGCAACCGATAGCCCCGTTAAGATAACGGGCATACTGAAGACTAAGAATTCACCAACATACCGAGCGTTAAAGATTTTCTTACCCGTACCAATAAAGCTAACATCAATTCCGGCTGTAGCACGTAATAATGCTCTAAAGATATCTAATGGATCTCTCCCGGTAATTAACATAATGAAGATTCCCAGTAAGAACCCCATTAATACCGCAACAATAGGGACTACCCATTTTGAGTTATCTTCATCAGAGATAAACTTTTTAAAGGCTCTCCACTGTTCTTTGAAGCCTGCTTTTAATTTAGTCAGCATTTGTCTCACCTCGTTTAGATCCACTCATCATGAGTCCAAGTTCATTGGCATTTGTATCTTTCG
>JAASSV010000120.1 GCA_021767685.1 Caryophanales bacterium
CAAGTTTCTTTAAATTAATTTTTTCATGGTCACGCATTTCAACCCAGCGGTTACGTTCGTCTTCTAAATAGTCAAGTTCATGCGTATGCAACGTTGTTTCATATGTTTTTGAAATCGCTGCTCGTTCGTTAAAAAGATCGATTTTCATATCGACATTCTTTATTGCTTTTTTATTGTCTGAATCAGCAAACTCTTCTTTTTGTTTTTCTAGCTTTTCGAGTTGAACATGTTTGTCTGCCTCAATTAACTGTAATTTATCTTGATGATGTTCTTTTTTTGTTTTAATCTGGGTATCTAGTTGTTCAATCTCTTCATCGTAATGGGCTGTAATTGTCTCTGTAAATGTATTAATAAACTTTCTTATTTCTTGAATCTGATTATTGGCATCATGGCGGACTTTATTTGTGTATGACATGCTGTGAGAAATATGTTTACCATACTCTGTTTCACGTCCTTGTGTCTTTGATTCGATAGCTTTTTGGAACGTAGTGAATTGCTTACTTAACTCTGATAAAACAGATTCTTGAAATGCACGAATTGATTCACTATGGTCATCTAATGTTGCTAAAAAGCGATCAATTTCCGTTTGATATGTATCGATATTATTTTCATAGTTATCATTATAAATATCTAATTTTTCTACATATGATGAAATGTTTTCTGTATACTTATCTTGTATTTCTTTAATTTCTGCTTGTTCGGTTTCCTTAAGGGCATCGATTTCATTATTATGATGCGCAATTTTAGCATCTCGCTCTTTAATCTTTGTCTCAACAAAGCTCTCATAATCGTTTTTAACTCGTTCTATTTTATTTCTCACTTTGTCGACTTTGTTTTCTGCGGCTTGATCAACTTTCTGGTTGCGCACAACATCTTTTTCGCGTAACGTATTAATATTTTTTTCAGTAGTTTGCTGTTTCTTTAAAAAAGCCTTATGGGCTCGATCAGACTTCTGTTGATGTCGTTTTTCTAATGTCTGAATTTTTTTCTCAATCGGTGTAATCTTCTTGTCGTAGTCAATTTGAATATCGTATGATGCGATGTCATATGACTGTAACGTGTCTTTGCCCATTTGTGCACCTCCTTGATATGTTTTAATTAAGCCATTCCTTTACATAATTTTATCATAGAACCGCAAAATATACAATATCGAGTTTTTATAATGATAAGAAACACAAAATAGTTGGCAAAAATGGCTATTTATTGTATAATTTGCATGAGGTGTTGCGTATGAATGAAAATGTATTTACCGATGAAACAATGACAGAAGATATTGAAAACCATTCATTACGACCAAAGTACTTAACTGAATACATTGGTCAAAGTGAAGTAAAAGAAATGATGAATATCTTCATTACAGCCGCAAAACGACGAAATGAGTCACTTGATCATGTGTTGCTTTATGGCCCACCAGGTCTTGGGAAAACAACGATGGCAAATATTATCGCAAATGAAATTGGCGTAAATATTAAAGTTACTAGTGGTCCTTCGATTGAACGTAGTGGCGATTTAGCAGTTATTTTAACAAGTTTAGAACCTGGAGATATTTTGTTTATTGATGAAATTCACCGCCTACCACGTATTGTTGAAGAAATCCTTTATCCTGCGATGGAAGATTTCGTTATCGATATTGTTGTGGGGCACGATGCAACATCTAAATCTATTCGTGTTGAACTCCCACCGTTTACATTAGTCGGCGCAACGACTCGATTTGGTGATTTAAGTGCACCCTTACGTGATCGTTTCGGTGTTGTTCATAAGTTAAATTACTATTCAGAAGATGAACTAACAGAGATTTGTGCTCGAACAGCGCGAATATATGAAACAACTATTCATGAAGACGCAACCACTGAAATTGCTAGAAGAAGCCGTGGAACACCACGGATAACCAATCGATTATTTCGCCGCGTTCGTGATTTTGCGGACGTTCTTAATGATGGAGTCATCTCTAAGAAAATGTGCGAGATTGCCTTAGATAAATTACATATTGATCATCTCGGACTGGATGCGAAAGACCACGCTTACTTGTTAGGTATCATCGATAATTTTGAAGGCGGACCTGTTGGATTAGAGAGTTTAGCCGCTTCAATTGGCGAAGAACCCACAACCATTGAAGATGTCTATGAACCCTATTTGCTACAAATTGGGTTTATTAAACGCACACCAAGAGGACGCGTTGCGACAGATAAAGCGTATAAACATTTAAAGAAAAAACATAATATGAGGTTATTTTAATGAAGTTAGAAGAATTTGATTATACATTACCAGAAGAACTAATTGCACAAACTCCACTAAAGAATCGTAGTGATTCACGATTAATGCTTGTTAATAAGGATACTGGCGAGACATCACATGATGTCTTTTCAAATATCAGTGATTACCTTAAAAAGGCTGATGTATTGGTATTGAATAACACCTCAGTCATCCCAGCACGGTTATTTGGTACAAAAGTACCTACTGGAGCGTCAATAGAAGTGTTATTACTTGAACAAAAAGAAGACGATATCTGGGAATGCTTGGTAAAAAAAGCACGTAAAATAAAAAAAGGGACCACTGTCACCTTTGGTGATGGTCGCTTAAAAGCCGAGTGTGTTGGTGTCTATGATGAAGGTATTCGTGAGTTTAAAATGCTTTATGATGGTGTCTTTTATGAGATATTGGATGAACTTGGTGAAATGCCGTTACCCCCTTATATTCATGAAAAATTAGAAAACCCTGATCGTTACCAAACTGTATATAGCAAGGTGAAAGGGAGTGCCGCTGCACCAACTGCTGGACTTCACTTTACCAAATCTCTTTTAAAAGCATTAGAAGATAACGGGATCACGATTGTACATGTGACCTTACATGTCGGTCTGGGTACGTTCCGTCCAGTAAATGTCGATAATATTAAAGACCATAAAATGCATGAAGAGTATTATCATATGACACAAGAAACCGCGGACATTTTGAATCAAGCTAAGGCGAATAATAGCCGAATTATTGCGGTCGGTACAACGTCATTACGTACCTTAGAAACGATCATGCAAAAACATGATAGATTTGTTGAGACAAGTGGATATAGCGATATCTTTATTTATCCTGGCTATACCTTTAAAGCAATTGATGCATTAATCACTAACTTTCATTTACCAAAATCTACCCTATTAATGTTAGTCAGTGCACTCTCCTCAAAGAAAATTATTATGGATGCTTATCAAGAAGCGATTGGACAGCGTTATCGTTTCTTTAGTTTTGGCGACAGTATGTTTATCAGATAATCAAGTATTAACCCCTTGGTTAATGCTTTTTTCATGCAAGGGATTTGTTATTTCTAGGTCTTGATGCTATTATAATATTGTAACCATTACAGGATTGTAAAGGAGGTATCAAGATGACAGAATCATTCGAACAACTCTGCAAGGACTTAAACATTAGTCCCTCAATTACACGGAAATCCATCTTTAATTACATGAAAGAGGTGGAAGAAGCTTATCATCCAACAGTTGATGATATCTATAAAAATGTAAAGAAAGATATTCCAACGTTATCAAAGACAACTGTCTATAATGTGTTGAATTTATTTATTGAACATAACCTAGTCCGTGCGATTCCGATGGCAACTAACCAAAAACAGTATGAACTAATGCTAGATAACCACTCACACTTTATTTGTAATGAGTGTCATAAAATTTTTGATATCCCGCATGTTAAAACAGTTGTTAATGAAGACGATTTACATCACTTTCAAATTGAAAACGAAGAAGTGGTCTTGCGCGGAATTTGTAAAGACTGTTTAGAATCACATAACGCATAAAAGTGTATAAAAAAAGTACCCTCGGGTACTTTTTTATTATATTAGTTTAAGGTTTTATCAACGTTTGATAAATCACCAGGTTGCGCCCATAACGCAATGAGATAAATAGTTCCAAATACAGGAATCAAGTGAAGTAACATATTCCATCCACTTTTATGAATGTCGTGAAGACGACGGATTCCTAATGTAATTGTTGGAACAATTATGATCGCACCAAACACATATGAGATTAGTCCAAATACTTCACTGACTTGTGACGACATAACTTGAAGTAGTGTCATAATAATCGAATTTGTTAAGAAAACAGGCCAAAATTCTTTTCTATCCGATACGCCCATCACATCTAAGATACGTGTAAAAAACTTAATATAACTTTCTAATATAAACATCATTTTCCTCCTAAGTTGAATAATCTAACATTACCATTATAATAC